>JAABQT010000324.1 GCA_011391295.1 Betaproteobacteria bacterium | reverse complement strand
TCGCCCGATGAATATGACGGCGCTCGCTACAACCTCGCTTATGCGCAACTATTCCCCGGCGATTTTCCGGCTGCCGAAGCGCTGTTGCGTGAGGTGATGGCGGCCGAAACGCAGCGACTGGGCGCCGATCATCCGCAGACGCTGTACACGGTGAAGGCTCTCGGCCAGGCGCTGCATCGCCAGGGGCGTCTTGCCGAGGCCGAGCCGCTGTATCGCATGGTCTACGACAAGCGCAAGGCGGCTTACGGCCCAGACCATCGCACCACGCTGAATGCGGCCACCCAGTTGGCGGCGGGACTGGTGTCCTTGCAGCGTCCCGCCGAAGCCGAGCCGATCCTGCGCGAGGTCATCGCCGCGATGGAAGCGCGCGGCGAAGGCCGCAGCCCGCAGTTCGTCGCCAACCTCAATATCCTCGCCGGTGCGCTGGCCCAGCTCGACCAACTCGACGCGGCGCTGGCGCTGACAGCGCGCGGCGTCGCCATCGAGGGGGATATCGGCGCGCCCAACCAGGACACGCTCGCCGCGCGCAACCAGCATGCCACGCTGCTGCTGCGGCTTGGCCGAGTCGCGGAAGCCAGCGCCGAGTTCGCCGAATTGCTGCCGCTGGTCGAGAAGACCCTCGGCCGCGAGCACGTCAATTACGCGATCTTCAGCAGCCAGGCGGCTGCGTGCGAGATTGCGCAGCAGCGTTTCGAGGTCGCCCGGGAGCGCCTGGAGGCGGTGCTGCCGGCGCTGGAAGCCCGTTTCGGTATTAACCACACGCGCACCCGCGAAGCCTATGGGCGTCTCGCGCAGGCTTACGCCGGCCTCGGCGACGGCGCTCGCTCGGACGAGTACAAGGCGAAGACCGAGGCGCCAGCCGAGTGACGCACGGCTCTGGTAGGCCGTTGTATCGCGCAGCGATTCACCGGCAGGGGCTTGCGGCAAGTACCCGGTGAACGCGATGGAGCTGCGTACACCGGGCTACGATCTTGGTGCGCGAATGGAGCGCGGTGGTCGTTTATGCTCCTACTCTGCATCCTCTTTCGAGACAAGGCCGCTGCCATGGTTGTGCGTATTGCGCTGCTCGCGCTGTGCCTGGCGCTGGCGCTACCCGCACCGGCGGTGTACGCGCAGGATGAGTGCGAAGAACTGGATTGCGACAGCAGCGACGAGGCCGTGACGTCCGAGGAGACGGACCCGGACGATTCCAGCGGGGAAGTCGCCGACGAAGCGTCCGCCGAGCCTGCCGAATCCGAGGAAGAGTCTGAAGAGTCTGACGCATCCGACGCTGTGCAGGGGCCCGATGTGCAGGCCGATTCCGCGACTGGCAACGACGACGCAGCAGTCGACGACGATCTGTCGTCGGCGGACCCGGACCCGTCGGAGGTTGCGCCGGATGAGGAGACGTCCGCCGCAAGCGATGCCACGGATGAGTCTGCAACGTCGGAAGAACCGTCCGTCGAGACGCCGGTTGACGCGCACGCCGAGCCGGCTAGTGCGCAGTCGCCAGAGCCGGCGCCCGCCACGCCTGCACCCGCCGATGCTGCGGCGCTGCAAGCCTTCGCCGAGCGAGTCGGCGACTGCTTTCTGTCTGAGCCGGTCCAGGTACCGGCGGGAATCGATCCTTCGCAGCATCCGGAGATCGCGAGGAACTTGTACTGCGAGTCGCCCGGCGACCGCCGTCGCGGCGGCGGACAGCAGTTGCAAATCCGGTCTCACCCAGCTCTTTTCAGCCTCCTGGGTACCACCTACGGCGGAGATGGAAAGAGCACGTTCTGGTTGCCGCGATTCCCCGAGGGTTACTGCCTCTGCCTGCAGGGCAAGTTCCCTGCGCGGAGTCTCGACAATGCAACGATCGGCGACAACGAACGGATCAGGAAGGAAGTCTGCCTCGCGGAGAAAATGGGCAATCCGGGTTTTTCCGGGCACGAGTGCTACTGAAACCCGATGCTGCGGTTGCTTCGACGGTCCAGAGCGCCGTCCTGTGCCCACGCCGGGCGCCGACGATGACCGTCGGCGCTCGGCGTCAGTTTTTGCCGGACGGCCGTCAATTGATCTTCAGCAGTTCCACTTCGAAGATCAGCGTCGCATTCGGCGGGATCACGCCGCCGGCACCGGCGGCGCCATAGCCCAGGTTGGCCGGAATGGTCAGGCGGTACTTGGAACCCACCGACATCAGTTGCAGGCCTTCGGTCCAACCGGCGATGACCTGATTCAGCCCGAAGCTGATCGGTTCGCCGCGGTCATAGGAGCTGTCGAAAACCTTGCCGTTGGTCAGCGTGCCCTTGTAGTGCACGGTCACCTTGTCCGTGGCACCCGGCTTGGGGCCGGAGCCCTCAGTCAGGACTTCGTACTGCAGGCCGCTGGCGGTGGTGATCATCTGGCTGTTTTCCTCGGCTGCGGCTGCGGGTGCGGGTGCGGGTGCGGGTGCGAGTGCAGTGGCGGCAGGCGTTGCGGCTGCGGGGGCTGGGTCGCTGGGTTGGGTGCAGGCGCTCAAGGCGGCAACGATAGCAACGGCGAGCGCCGGGATCAGGGTCGAGTTCATTTGATGTTCCGAAGGGTTTTCTGCAAGGGCATGCAGTGAGGATGCGCTGAGCGCAGCGATGCGCATCGGTTGCGGGCAGTCGCTTCACCGATGCGGCTCGCTCCGCTCACGCAATCCTACCT
>JAABQT010000323.1 GCA_011391295.1 Betaproteobacteria bacterium | reverse complement strand
CTGCCCGGCATGGCCGAGCGCGGCGGCGGCAGCTACATCAGCGTGGGCTCGATTGGCGGCATCGTCGCCAACACCGTGATCGGCGCCTACGGCATGTCCAAGGCCGCCGACCACATGCTGGTGAAGAACCTGGCGGCCGAATGGGGCCCGAAGAACGTGCGCGTCAACGCGATCGCGCCAGGCCTGATCAAGACCGACTTTGCCAAGGCCCTGTGGGAGGATCCGCAGCGGCGCAAGGAGCGGGAGGCCGCGACCCCGCTGCGGCGCCTGGGCGAGCCGAAGGACATCGGCGGCATCGCCGCATTCCTCGCTTCCGACGCGGCGGCGTTCATCACCGGGCAGTGCATTGTGGCCGACGGCGGGGTTACCATCCTGTAGTCAGGAGGGAGCCCCATGGACCTGAACTATTCCCAGGAAGAAATCGCGTTCCGCGACCAGGTGCGCGGCTGGTTGCAGGCCAACCTGCCCTCCGACCTGCGCGACAAGATCGCCAATTACGAGGAGCTGACGCGCGAGGACCTGATCCGCTGGCACAAGATCCTTGCCAAGCAGGGCTGGGTGGCGCCCTCCTGGCCCAAGGAATGGGGCGGCAATGACTGGAGCGTGGTGCAGCGCTACATCTTCGAGGAGGAGTGCGGCTACTCCGGCACCCCGCCGCTGATCCCCTTCGGGCTGTCCATGTGCGGCCCCGTGCTGCTCAAGTTCGGCAGCGACGCGCAGAAGAAGCGGTTCCTGCCGCGCATCTACAACGGCGACGATTTCTGGTGTCAGGGCTATTCGGAGCCGGGTTCGGGTTCGGACCTCGCGTCGCTGAAAACCAAAGCGGTACGCCGCGGCGAGCACTACCTGGTCAACGGCCAGAAAACCTGGACCACGCTGGGGCATTGCGCCGACTGGATCTTCTGCCTGGTGCGCACCGATTTCGGCGCCGCCAAGCGCCAGGAGGGCATCTCGTTCCTGCTCATCGACATGAAGTCACCCGGCATCACCGTGCGGCCGCTGATCCTGATGGACGGCGGGCACGAGGTGAACGAAGTGTTCTTCGATGATGTCAAGGTCCCGGTAGAGAATCTCGTGCACAAGGAAGGCGAGGGCTGGAGCGTGGCCAAGTACCTGCTCGGCCACGAACGCATGAACACCGGCCGTATCGGCGCCTCCAAGCGCGAATTGGCAAAGCTGAAGGAGTTCGCGGCGCAGCAGAAGAATGGCGGCAAGTCGCTGATGGAGGATGCGCGCTTTCGCGATCGGCTCTCGCGGCTGGAAGTGGAGCTGATGGCGCTCGAGATCACCAACCTGCGGTTCCTCGATCGCATGCGGCGCACCGGCCAGCCGCCGGGCGCGGACGTGTCGATGCTGAAGATCAAGGGCACGGAAATCCAGCAGGGCCTCACCGAACTCATGATGCAGGCGGTCGGGCCGATGGCGCAGCCGTTCAAGGCGGTGAACGGGGATTCCGGGTTCGATGTATTCACCGCGGCGATCGCGCCGCGCTACTGCAATTTCAGGAAGACGACGATCTACGCCGGGTCGAACGAGATCCAGCGCAACATCATCGCCAAAATGACGTTGGGGCTATAGCCATGAACTTCGACTACAACGAAGAGCAGCAACTGCTCGCCGACTCCGTGCGGCGCTTCATCCAGAAGGGCTACGAGTTCGAGGCGCGCAAGAAGATCGTCGCTTCGGCCGAGGGCTACAGCGAACCGGTGTGGAAGACCTGCGCCGAGATGGGGCTCACCGGCATTCCGTTCTCGCCGGATTACGGTGGCTTTGGCGGCGGTGCCATCGACCTGCTGAGCGTGATGGAGGCGTTCGGCGAGGGCCTCGTGGTGGAGCCGTTCCTCGCCACCCTGCTCGGCGCGCAGTGCGTGGCGCGCGCGGGCAGCGACGCGCAGAAAATGGCGATCCTGCCCCAGGTGGTGGAAGGCAAATTGAAGATGGCGTTCGCGCATACGGAGAAGGGCGCGCGCTACGACCTTGGCCACGTGAATGCGACGGCGAAAAAGTCGGGTAGCGGCTGGACCCTGGACGGCGAAAAGGTGGTGGTGCTGGGCGCGCCGGCCGCGGGGAAACTGGTGGTGTCGGCGAAAGCGCCGGCGGGAGTGAGCCTGTTCCTGGTGGATGCGAAGGCCGTGAAGCACAAGCCCTACCGCACTTTGGATGAGATGCGCGCGGCAGATGTCGTTCTTTCCGGCACTGCGGGCGAGTTACTTGGCGCCGAAGGCAAGGCGCTGGCGGTGGTTGAGGAAGTGGTGGATTTCGCCACGGCGCTGGTCTGCGCGGAGGCGGTGGGCGCGATGAAATACGCCTGCGACAGCACCCTCGAATACCTCAAGACGCGCAAGCAGTTCGGCGTGCCAATTGGCACCTTCCAGGCGCTGCAGCACCGCATCGTCGACATGTACATCGCCTACGAGCAGGCGAAGTCCATGGCCTTCCTTGCCTGCGGCCAGTCGGATTCGGCGGCGAACGCGAAAGAACGCGCGCGCGCCATTTCAGCGGCGAAGATCAAGATCGCGGACAACGCGCGCCTGATCAGCCAGGAGGCGATCCAGCTGCACGGCGGCATGGGGATGAGCGAGGAGCTGAAGGTGAGCCACAGCTTCCGGCGCCTGACCATGATCGCGCAGCAGTTTGGGGACGCGGACTACCAC
>JAABQT010000322.1 GCA_011391295.1 Betaproteobacteria bacterium | reverse complement strand
TGCTCGCCGGCCGCGACCTGATGGCGGGCGCGCAGACCGGCACCGGCAAGACCGCGGCCTTCGCGCTTCCCATCCTGCAACGGCTCGCGCCCCAGGCCAGTACCAGCGCGTCGCCGGCGCGCCACCCGGTGCGCGTGCTGGTGCTGACGCCGACGCGCGAGCTGGCGATCCAGGTGGAGCAGAGTTTCCGCGAATACGGCAAGCACCTGCCGCTGCGCAGTGCGGTGGTGTACGGCGGCGCGGACATGAACGCGCAGATCCTGCAATTGCGGCGCGGCGTCGAAATCCTGGTGGCAACGCCCGGGCGGCTGCTCGATCACGTGCAAAGCAAGACCGTGATGCTCAACCAGGTCGGCATCCTGACGCTGGACGAGGCCGACCGCATGCTCGACATGGGCTTCCTGCCCGACATCCGCCGCATCATCGCGTTGTTGCCGGCGCAGAGGCAGAATCTGCTGTTCTCAGCGACCTTCCCGGATGAGATTCGCGGACTGGTGAGGTCCCTGCTGCACAATCCCGCCGAGGTGCAGGTGGCCGCGCGCAACGCGGTGGCGGACCTGGTGACGCACGTGGTGCATCCGGTGGCGCGCGAGAAGAAGCGGGAGCTTCTGTCCTACCTGATCCAGACGCGCAACCTGCAGCAGGTGCTGGTGTTCTGCGGCACGCGCATCGGCGCGAACCGGCTCGCCCACCAGTTGCGCAAGGACCACATCCACGCCGACGCCATCCATGGCGACAAGTCGCAGTCCGAGCGCCTGGTGGCGCTGGAAGGCTTCAAGTCCGGCAAGAGCGCGGTGCTGGTGGCCACCGACGTCGCTTCGCGCGGCCTCGACATCGAGGGCCTGCCGCAGGTCATCAATTTCGACATCCCGCACTCGCCCGAGGATTATATTCACCGCATCGGCCGCACTGGCCGCGCCGGCGCCGGTGGCGAGGCGATCTCGCTGGTCGCGCCGACCGATCTCGAGGCGCTGGCGGCGATCGAGCGACTGATCAAGAAGAAACTGGACCGCGTTCTGGTGCCGGGCTTCCAGCCCGACGGCGGCACGGCAGCGACGCTGATGGGCCGGCAGGCGCGGCCCGGGCCCGCATCGCGCCGCGGCGAGAGCGCTCCGCGCGCGCTGGCGGCGCGGCCGGCGCCGGCACCCAGGCCGCAGCGCCCGCTGGGCGACCCGATCTTTTCGGCGCCTTACGAGCCCACGCCAGCCAACGGCGACTCGGGGCCGAAAGCCGAGGTGCCACAGCATTCCAAGCGGCGCCAGCCGCAAGTGGCGGCGCTGCTGGGCGGCATGAAGCGCTAGACGCAGCGCGCGCCGTCCACCTCGATACACGACCCCGAAATCATCGACGCCTCATCCGAGGCGAGGTACAGGCAGGCATTCGCGACGTCGAGCGGCGTGGAGAAGCGCCCCAGAGGAATCGTCGCCAGAAACGCTTTCTTGGTCTCCTCGGTGACTGCGCCGCCCGCGAATTCCGCCGAGAGCGCGGTCTCGGGACTGAACACCGGATTCACGCAGTTCACGCGCACCTTGTCCGGGCCGAACTCGGCGGCCATGGACTTGGACATCAGGATCACGGCGCCCTTGGAGCTGTTGTACACCGTGAGGCCGGGGCGCGGGCGCAGGCCCGCCGTGGAGGCGATGTTGACGAAGCAGCCGCCGCCTTGTTTGCGCATCACTGGCAGCGCGTGCAGCGCCGATAGATAGATGCTCTTCACGTTGATGGCGTACACCTTGTCGAATTCGGCCTCGGTGACCTCCACGTAAGGCTTGCGGCGGTGTGTCCAGCCCGCGTTGTTGACTACGATGTCGAGCCGGCCGAACCTGGCGATTGCAGCCGCCACCAGCTTCGCCCAGTCCGCGCCCTTGGCGACGTCGGCCTGCACGAACTCGCCGCCGACCTCCTTCGCCACCCGCGCGCCGCCCTCGGCGTTGATGTCGTTGGCCACGACTTTCGCGCCTTCCTGCGCGAAGCGCCTGGCGATGCCGGCGCCAAAGCCCGAGCCGGCACCGGTGACGATGGCAACCTTGTCTTTCAGTCTCATGGTGAATCCTCCCGTGGGACGATCATAGCTTGAAGGGCGTGTGCTCGTTCAGCTCGTTCACGTACTGCGTCATGCCCTGAGTTTCGCGCTCCAGGTAGTCCTCCACGGCACGCGCGAAGCGCGCATGCGCCAGCCAGTGCGCCGAGTGCGACTCCACCGGCAGCAGCCCGCGGAACAGTTTGTGTTCGCCCTGCGCGCCGCCCTCGAAGCGCTGCAGGCCCTGCGCGATGGCGTACTCGATCGCCTGGTAGTAGCAGGCTTCGAAATGTAGCAGCGGCACGTGCTCCGTGGCGCCCCAGTAGCGCCCGTATACCGTGTCCGCAGTGACGACATCCAGCGCAGCGGCGATCGGCGCTCCGCGGCGCTCGGCGAGCACGAGCAGGAAGGCCTGCGGCATCGCGTGCGACGCGCGCAGGAAAAATTCCAGGTTGAGGTAGGGGTGCGAGCCGTGCGCGCCGTAGGTATTGCTGTAGCAACGATGAAAAAACTCCCAGTGCCCCGGTTCGATTTCCTGGCCGCGCAGCCGGCGCAGCGTCACGCCCGCATCGCGCACCCGGCGCCGTTCCTGGCGGATGTTCTTGCGCCGCTGGTGCGTCATGCGGGCGAGGAA
>JAABQT010000321.1 GCA_011391295.1 Betaproteobacteria bacterium | reverse complement strand
GATTTCACCCACCAATGTGGCCGCCAATCCCGGCTTCGAGTTGCCCGCACCCCAGGTGCCGGCGGGTGAATCCACCTGCTGGCAAAACGGCAATCCGCTGCCTGCCAACGCGGCTGCGGCCGGCTGGCTGATGCACAGCAGCAACGACGGTGCGCGTGTGTGCTCGCGCCTGGTCGACAGCACCGCGCCCGGTGCCAACGGCCGGCGCATGCTGGCCTTCAGGGCCGGCAGCAACGAGGGCGGCATCTACCAGGACGTGCGCGGCATCGTCGATCCGGCACGGGCCTACATGTTCTCGGCCTGGGTCTTCGTGCGCAACGGCAAGGTGGGCATGTCGGGGACCAACGGCGTCCACGGCCCGGCGTCGTTCACCACCAAGGTCGGCGAGTGGGAACAGCTTCGTGTGTGCACCAACTCGCGCGCCGTCACCGACATCCTGACGATCTACAACCAGGACCCGGCCGGCGGCACGTTCTTCGTCGACCGTGTCGAGCTGCGCGAAATCCCGATCGTGGAGTGAGCCATGCGCAGCGAGCCCTGTTCACCGGCCTGGCGCCTGAGCGCGCTGCTCCTCGGTGCGAGCTGGGTCGCGACGCTGGCGGTAGCCTGTGGCGGCGGCGGCAACGATCTCGCTGCTTCCCCGGTTGCGACGGGCGCGGCAGGCAACGACGCCCGCGACAAGCCAGGTGCGATGGCCGTCGCCGCCATGGCGCCGCACACCTCGGCTCTGATGCAGGACCCTGCACCGGGGCGCGGTGCAGCCACGCTGCCGGCGCCGCGGCTGCAACCCTGCATCGACGAGTCGAGTCGGCCGGCGCAGTCTGCCGCCGTGCCCACGCCTGTGCGCACACCGCGGGTGCAGGGCGATAGGTTCGACGACGCAGCGCTGAATTCGCCGGCAGGACGCCCCGGTGCAGGCGGCCCAGGTGCAGACCCGCCCGTAGACCCGTTCGAGGCGGAATAGGCCGCGCAGACTGCCGTGTCCAACCGCCTGCGCCGCAAGGAGCCTTCATGGATGCAAACCGATCGCCCGAACCCGCTGCCGCACCCTGGGTCATGCTGCTCAGCGTCTGGCTCGGCGCCGATGCCGCCACCACAGCCGGGTGGCATGCCCGCATCGTGCTGCCCGACGCCCGCATGCGCGAATTCGACAGCCCGTTCGAACTGGCGCAATTCCTGTGCCGCCCGCTGAGACAGCCCGTCGAGCCTAGCCAGGCTTCCGGGGGTTTGCGCTAGGCGCTGCGCTGGCGCGGTGTCCTGCGCTGCGGCGCGCCCGGTACGTCTCGCAAGTCGCTTGCGGCGCCGCCTCGGTGCTCGCATTCGGAGCTTGCGGCACCGCCATCGCGCGCCGCCTCGGTACGTCGTGCGCAAGGGTTGCGCACTCGAGGAAGGTACCGGGCTTGGCCTTGGACGTTCTGCGGCAGGTTTGGTTCCGGCGGCTGCCTCGGGCCCCGACCTCAAGTTTCAAGCGGCAGGCTGCTGCGCAAGGCGCTGCAGCGTGGTCTGTTTCGGGCGGTGGCGCTCGTGGTGGCCCGGTGCGCCCTCCGCCGCCTGCTGAGGCTGCCGGCCGATGGCTTGCACGCGAGGCTCCCGAACCGGTGAGCCCGCACGGTCTCAAGCCCAGCGCAGCGTTTCGAACGCTCCGAGTGCCGACTACCCATGGTTGCCTGCCTCTGCGGTGCCCCGTTCTGGTGATCAGTTTGCGGCTGCTTGCGGCGTGGCGTTGACGAGGCGAGCTGCCAGGAAACTGCCCGTCGCCACTGTCGGCTCCTGGCCGGGACTTCCAGGTCGCGGGCTGCGCCGACAGCTGACCTTGCCCGTCTGAGCTCGGACGTCGAAGGTCAGATTCGTGGCGCGATCTCGTACTCACGTTGCCGGCCAGCAGTCGCTCGCGGCCGGCAGCTTCAGCGCGTGTGAGCAGCTTCGCTGCGAAGCCAGGCGTGGTGGTTGACAAAACCGCAAACGGCCGGCGCGCCACCGCCGCCGCACCGTTACACGCCGTCCAGCACCGCATACCCTTCGCCCGCCGCGACCCGTCGGACGAGAGACCGAGTGGCGCGTGTTCGGAGTCGCCAATGCCGCGCGGTGATCAACGTCAGGATCCGCCCCCCCAAGTTCGGGGACTTGGCAGCGGCGCTCCGTTATCGCATTCTCTGCCGCGGTGGCATCGAGCTGCTGCTCGGAAAGCGACTGTCATGCGCGTTTTCACTCTGATCGCCTCCGTGCTCGTCGCGGCAACGGCTGCGGGCCAAACCACGGGCGCCAATCCCAATTCCTCGAAAGCGTCAGCGCCTGCCTCGGCGGCGAAGCCGGGTGCGTCATCCCTGACCCCGTCGAGCCTGCGCACAGACGGGCTCAACTTCGGCGATGACTTGACGAGACTCTACGTCGGTGATTTCGGGCGCGTGGCGTTCGCGCGCGAACGAACGGAGCTTTCGCTGCTGGTCAGCAACTACATGAACACGTTCTCGAAAGCGTGCGCCAGCGAGTTGCCCAAGGACAAGGTCGAGATCATGACGCAGGAGTGCGCGCGGGAGGCTTGGACCGTGAACGGATACGGAGTGGAGCAGCCCGGCTCCCGTCACTGCGTCGACTATCGAACCGTGGGGACCGGGCGGTATGCCGATCCGGAGGTTTACAGGCTGCACACGCAATTGGATGCCTC
>JAABQT010000031.1 GCA_011391295.1 Betaproteobacteria bacterium | reverse complement strand
TTCGCCGCCGGGTTGCTCGGCCTCGGCGCGCGCGGCTTTCTCAGGATCGAGGACACGGGCGCCGGCTACCTCCTGGAGCGCACGGGCGCGCAAGTGGACTGGCTGCCCGGCGAGCGCACGCTCGCCGGATTGCTGCGCGCACCCGGCAAGCCGACGGCGATCGGCAAGTCGCACAACCCCGGGGTGCAGATCTGCCTCGAGACGCACAAGCGCGAGCTGGCCGCGCTGTACGAAGGCAAGATGTTCTCGCGCAACCGCGGCTCGCACATCGCCGGTGCGCTCATCGCCGTGGTCACCGTGGTGGCGATGATGATGCTGGAAACGCCGGTGGCAACTGTCATCGCCCTCGGCGCGCTGATGCTGGCGATCCTGCTGCTGTTCGCGCGCTGGCTGCCCGCCTACAGCGTCGAGGGCCGCAAGCTGCAGGACGCGATCCAGGGGCTGCGGCAATACCTGGGCGTGGCCGAAAAAGACGACCTCGCGCGCATGAAGGCGCCGCCGCAGACGGCCGCGGAGTTCGCCAGGCACCTGCCCTATGCGGTCGCCCTCGGCGTGGAGAAGACCTGGGCCGACCGCTTCACGGCGACGCTGGGTGCCGCGGCAGTGACCGCAGCGGTCGCCGGGTACTACAGCTCGCACTCCGGCGGCGGCATGTTCAGCGGCGGCGGCATTGCGGGTTCGATCGGCGGGATCTCCGGCACCGTCAGCGCCGCCTCCACGCCGCCCGGCTCGAGCTCGGGCGGTTCCTCAGGGGGCGGCGGCGGGGGCAGCTCGGGCGGCGGCGGGGGTGGCGGCGGCGGAAGCGGCTGGTGATCCACATCCCGCAGCACGAAGTGGAACTCACCGCCGTGCGCGCGCAGGGCGCGGGCGGGCAGAACGTCAACAAGGTGTCCAACGCCGTGCACCTGAGATTCGACGTGCGCGCCTCGTCGCTGCCCGACGAGGTCAAAACCCGGCTGCTGCACCGCGGTGACCAGCGCATCACGCGCACCGGCGTGGTGGTGATCAAGGCGCAGCAGCACCGCAGCCTCGAGATGAACCGCGCCGAGGCGCTGGCGCGGCTCCAGGCGCTGGTGGAGGCGGCGGCTTTCGTGCCGAAGAAAAGGCGCCCGACCCGGCCCACGCGTGCGTCGAAAGAACGCCGCATCGAGGGCAAGCTGCGGCGCTCGAAAGTGAAGGCGCTGCGCGGCCGGGTGCGGGACTGAGCTAAGATTCCCGCATGGACCAGACCAGGGAACGCCGCAGCGCCATCGCAGCCGCCGTCGCGGACATTCGCGAGATCGAGAAGCGCGACGGGGTGAACCGCGCCAGCCTGGAGAAGATCAAGGCGCGCCTGATCCAGCTCGCCGCGCGCACCGAATTGTTCGGCACCGCAGATTTTCCGCCGCCGGCGCCGGGCGGCAAGCGCCATTCCTGCCTGTACCGGCTGTCGGAGGACGCCGACCACCGCTTCGCGCTGTACGCCAATTCCGCGCGCGGCGGGCACGGTACGCCGGCGCACAACCACACCACCTGGGCGGTGATCGTCGGTGTCACCGGCGAGGAACTGAACAAGTTCTACGAGCGCGCGGACGAAGGCGGGGTGCGCGAGAAGGGCCGCGAGGTGGTGCGCCAGGGCACTGGCGTGGCTTTCATGCCCGAGGACCTGCATTCGATCCACATCGAGGCGCCGTTGCTGAACTTCCACATGTACGGTCTGGGGCTGGAGCAGCTGCACCGGCGCGAGTTCTACAAGGAAGCCGAGCGCCGCTGGGACGTGTTCCCGCCGCATTCGGACATCCGCGAAGCGCGCGAAGTCGCCACGTGACCCCGGCGGCGCTGCGCGAGCGCCTGCTCTCCGGCGCCGAACTGGCCCTGCTCGACGTGCGCGAGCAGGGCGTGCACACCCAGGGCCATCCGTTCTTCGCCTGCTCGCTGCCCCTGTCGCGCCTGGAAATGATGGTGCTCGACCTGGTGCCGCGCTACACGGCGCCGATCGTGCTGCTCGATGGCGGGGACGAAGGGCTCGCCGAGCGCGCGGCGGCCAGGCTCGCGCAGCTCGGCTACACCGACGTGCAGATCCTCGAAGGCGGCTGCGCCGCCTGGAAGGCCACGGGAGGCGAGCTGTTCAGCGGCGTGAACGTGCCCTCCAAGGCCTTCGGCGAATTCGTCGAGCACCACTACGGCACGCCGCGCATCCCGCCGGCCGAGCTGCAGCGGCTCAAGGTGAGCGGCAAGAAACTCGTGATCCTCGACTCGCGCCCGTGGGAGGAGTACCAGCGCATGAACATCCCCGGCGCCATCGACGCGCCGGGCGCTGAGCTGGTGTACCGCGTGCACGACCTGGCGGACCCGGACACGCTGGTGGTGGTGAACTGCGCGGGGCGCACGCGCAGCATCATCGGCTGCCAGTCGCTGCGCAACGCGGGACTGCAGCAGGTGGTGGCGCTGAAGGACGGCACCATGGGCTGGGAGCTCGCCGGCTTCGAGTGCGAACGCGGCGCCGGGCGCGTGGCGCCGGAGCCCACGCCGGCCGGGCGCGAGAAAGCGCGCGCCGCCGCGGCGCAGGTGGCGCGGCGCTTCGGCGTGAAGTTCACCAACTTCGGCAAAGCCATGTCCTGGCGCGCCGAGTCCTCGCGCACGTTCTACCTGCTGGATGTGCGCACGCGCGCCGAGTTCGAGGCGGGGCGCATCCCGGGCAGCGTGCACGCCCCCGGCGGGCAGCTGGTGCAGGCGACCGACGAATTCATCGGCGTGCGCAATGCGCGCGTGGTGCTGATCGATCCCGAGCAGGTGCGCGCGGTGATGACCGCCTCCTGGCTCAACCAGATGGGATGGGAGGAGGTGTACGTGCTCGAGGCCGAAGGCGATTTCGGTTTCGGCGACCTCACGCTCGCGCGCGGACCGCGCACGCCGCGCATTCCCGCCTACCCGGAGGCGCCCGCGGTGCACGCCGCGGACCTGGCGCAGCGCCTCGTGGCGGGCGCCGTGCTGATCGACCTTTCCAGCAGCCTGCGCTTCCGGCGACGACACGTGCCGGGCGCGTGGTGGGCGGTGCGCGCTCGGCTCGCGGCGGCGCGCGAAAAAATCGGTGCGGCAAAGGAAATTGTACTGACCTCCGACGACGGGCTGCTCGCGCGCCTCGCGGCGCCGGAGGCAGCGGCGCTCTGGCCCGGGGTCGCCGTGCAGGTGCTGGGGGGCGGCAATGCGGCGTGGTTCGACGCGGGCTTGCCTGCGCAAGCGGGCATCGAGCGCGCCACCACGACGCCGGATGACGTCTGGTACAAGCCCTACGACCACGAGCAGGAAAAGGATTACGAGAAGCACGCGCGCGCCTACCTCGACTGGGAGTTGGGGCTGGTGGAGCAGATCAAGCGCGACCCGGCGATTCGCTTTCGGACGTACGATACGCACGCCTGAGATGCCCCGTCCCCTCCTCGACCAGGCGCTCGTGCACCCCGCGATCCGCGACAAGATCGCCGCCTGGGGCGTGGAGATCGTGAAGGAAGTGCAGCATGCGGTCGATGCCAAGGCCATCGTCGTCGTCGGCATGAAGATGAATCCGGCGCCGAAGAAGGCGCGCAAGCTGCTCGACGCCGCGGGCCTGGAATACACCTACCTCGAGTACGGGTCCTACTTTTCCGCCTGGCGCCGGCGGCTGGCGCTCAAGCTGTGGACCGGCTGGCAGACCTTTCCGATGGTGTTCGTGAAAGGCGTGCTGGTGGGCGGGGCGAGCGACCTGAAAGAACTCATGTCCAGCGGCAAGCTGCAGGAGATGCTGAAGCAGGACTCAGAGTAGCCCGAGCTCGCGAAAGCGCAGGTACAGCTCGCGGCAGGCCCAGGCGTCCGTCGCCGCATAGGTGACCTGCTGTGCCGAGAGGCGCGGCACCGCCCAGTTGGTCGTCTTGGCGCCCTTGGGGATGCGGGTGCCGAGGAAGATCCCGGTGAGGTTGCGCAGGCCCGTCTGTCTCAGGCCGTGGCGCTTGGCCACCTGGCCAAGGTCGAGCACCCCGGCCTCCTGGAACGAAAACAGCAGCTTGAGCTGCTTCAGGTCGTCGGCCATCGAGATGCCCGCCTTGTGCACGCCCGGCGCGGCAAGCAGCGGGGCGAGCACCGCCGAGCAGTCCATGCGCTGCAGCGGAAGGAGGTACACCTTGCGCGCCGTGGCCGCCTGGGCGAGCGCCGGCAGGTGCTTCTCGCCCACCCGGAACGCGGGGCGCGTTTCGGTATCGAAGCCCACCACCTGCTCGGCCTGGATGTCGGCCGCCGCGTCCTCCAGGTCCCGGCCAGATTCCACCAGGCACACCTCGCCCTCGTAGCGGCGGATCGGCAGCTCGTTCATCTCTTCCCGGGAGATGGTGCGCAGGTACTGGGCGGGCAGCGTCATGAGGCCGCCATAGTAAGCTTTCGCCGGGACCGATGAAAAACAAGCGCCGCGGCAGGCACCACCACAATGTCTACGTGGTCGAACTGGACCCCGTGGTGCTCAACCTCGCGCGCTTTCGCAAGGCAAATCCGGAGCGCGACATGCTCAAGCCCTGCGTCTACGTGGGCATGACCGGGCTCACGCCCGAGGCGCGTTTTGCCAAGCACAAGGCGGGCGTGCGGGCGAATTCCTACGTGCAGCGCTTCGGGCTGCGGCTGCTGCCGAAGCTCTACGCCTACGCCAATCCCATGCCCTACGAGGCGGCGCGCGACATGGAAGTCGAGCTCGCCATCGCACTGCAGGACGAGGGCTACGCCGTATGGCAGGCATGAGCGGCGGCGACTACCGCGAGCGCGCGCTGAAGATCCTGCCGTGGATCTGCACGCGCTGCGCGCGCGAGTTTCCCGCCTCGCGGCTGAAGGAACTGACCGTGCACCACATGGACGGCAACCACGACAACAATCCGCAGGACGGCAGCAACTGGGAGCTGCTGTGCGTGTACTGCCACGAGAACGAGCACGCGCGCGTGGAGGATGCGCGCGCCGGCGGCGGCGGCGACAAGCCCGGGCCCGCGGCGACGCACAAGGCGCTCGCGGGGCTGGCGGACCTGCTGAAGAAGAAGCGCTAGCGGTGCTGCGCCTGGTGCTCGATACCAACGTGTGGCTCGACTGGCTGGTGTTCGCCGAGCCCACGGTGGCGCCGATTCGCGAGGCGGTGGCGGCTTCGCGGGCTGCGGTGTACATCGATGCGGCCTGCGACGCGGAGCTGGAGCGCGTGCTGGCTTACGACCTCGGCAAGCACAGCCTGGAACCGTGGAAACAGGCGGCCTGCCTGTCTGCCTGCCGGCACGCGGCGCTGAAGATCGAGGCGTTGGTTGCTGAAGCCGAGCGCGCGCTGCTGCCGCGGTGCCGCGACCCGGACGACCAGAAGTTTCTCGAAGCGGCGCTGGCGGCGCAGGCGGATTTCCTGGTCACCAAGGACCAGGCGCTGCTCGAACTTGCACCGCGCGAGCGGCGCTTTCGCATCGTCACGCCGGTGGCGATCGGCGGGCTCTGATGCCACTGCGTCCCGACCTGGTCGAGGCGTACCGGCAGGCGTTGTACGTCGTGCATGGCGAGCCGGAGCTGGTGATCCGCGTCGGCGAGCCGAATGCGGACCTGGATGCGCTGCTCACCGGGCACGAGGCGCAAACCGCGGCTTTCGTCACCGCCGCGAATCCGCAAGGGGAGCAGCAGTCGGCGCAGGAGAACCAGGCCGCCGCCGAGGCGCTGCTGCGATCCGAGTGCCTCGCGGGCCGCGCCTGGTTCGAAGGCGAAGGCCGCGATCCCGAAGGACGCTGGCCGGCGGAACCCAGCGTGCTGGTCATCGGTCTCACGCGCAAGGATGCCGAGGCGCTCGGCGTGGTCTACGGACAGAACGCCATCGTGTTTGTTGAGCACGGAAAGGCGCCGGAACTGGTGATCTTGCAGTCACTCGCCTGAGCCTCAGTATTTCGCCTTAAGCGGAATGACGTGGCGCACGCCGCCGCGCGGATTCGGGGTGTCGCCCTGGTAGCGCGGGATGACGTGGATGTGCGCGTGCCAGACCGACTGGCCCGCCGCCTCGCCGCAGTTGGCGCCGACGTTGAAGCCATGCGGCGAGAAGCGCGCCGCGAGGATCGGCTGAATGGTGCGCACCAGGCGAAAGCAGGCGTCGTACTCGGCGTCCTCGAGGTCCCAGATCGTCACCACGTGCCGTTGGGGCAGGACGAGCGCGTGGCCCGGTGAGACCGGAAAGCTGTCGTACACGGCGATCGCCGCCTCGTTGCGGGCGATGATCTCCCGCTGCGGCCTGCAGAACAGGCAGTCAGCCATTCAGCCGATCACCGTGACCACGATGCTGCGCGCATGCGGCGCGTGCCGGTGCTCCCACAGGTAGATCCCCTGCCTTATCCCGCTGTCGCGCACCGCACGCGCGACGTCCTCCGTGATGTCGGTCGTACCACGGCCACGGGTGCGAAATGAGAGGATTTTTTGCAGTGTCATGGATCGGTTTGCACCGCATTGTAGGAGACAATTCCGGGCGAGTCCCCATGGGCAATCAGGTTTCCAGCTGGCTGGAAAAGTTCGACGAGGCTCTGTCGACGCGCGACCTCGAGGGCGCGACGCAGCTGTTCGACGAGGCCTGCTTCTGGCGCGACCTGGTGTCCTTCACCTGGACCCTGCGCACCTTCGAGGGCCGCGGCGAGATCAAGGCGATGCTCGCCGCCACGCTCGGCGGCGCCGATCCCTCCGGTTTCGTGCAGCTCGGGCCGGCGACGGAGAACGACGGCTTTACCGAGGCCTGGTTCGCATTCGAGACCGGCGTCGGGCGCGGCACGGGGCACCTGCGGCTCAGGAAAGGCAAGTGCTGGACCCTGCTCACCACGCTGCAGGAGCTCAGGGGTTTCGAGGAAACGGCCGGGCCGACGCGCGAGCGCGGCCTGGAGCACGGTGCGCAGGCCGAGCGGCTGTCCTGGCTCGAGCGGCGCAGGAAAGAAGTCGCGGAGCTCGGCTTCGCGCGCCAGCCCTATGTGCTCATCGTGGGCGGCGGCCAGGGCGGGCTCGCGCTCGGCGCGCGCCTGAAACGCCTCGGCGTGCCCACGCTGATCGTCGAGCAGCACGAGCGCGCCGGGGATTCGTGGCGCAAGCGCTACAAGTCGCTGTGCCTGCACGATCCCGTCTGGTACGACCACCTGCCCTACCTGCCGTTTCCCGACCACTGGCCGGTGTTCTCGCCCAAGGACAAGATGGGCGACTGGCTGGAGATGTACGCGCGGGTGATGGAGCTCAATTGCTGGACTTCCACGCGCTGCCTGAAGGCGTCCTATGACGAGGCGGCCGCGGCATGGACGGTGCAGGTGGAGCGCAGCGGGCGCGCCCTGGAGCTGCACCCGCGGCACCTGGTGCTCGCCACCGGCATGTCGGGCTTTCCCAGCGTTCCCGAGACTCCCGGCGCGGAGGCCTTCGGCGGGCGCATCCTGCATTCGAGCCAGTTCGGCGGCGGCGAGGAATGGCTCGACAAGCACTGCGTGGTGCTCGGCGCCAACAATTCGGCGCACGACATCGCCGCGGACCTGTGGGAGCACGGCGCGGCCGAGGTCACCATGGTGCAGCGCTCGCCCACCGTGGTGGTCGCCTCGGACGCGCTGATGGAGCACGCCTGGGGGCGGCTGTATTCGGAGCAGGCGCTGGAGGCCGGGATCACCACCGAGATCGCCGACCTGACGGTGGCCTCGATGCCGTTCAGGCTCCTGCCCTCGTTCCAGAAACCCATCTACGACGCCATCCGCGAGCGCGATGCCGCGCTCTACGACGGCCTGGCGAGCGTCGGCTTTCTCTACGATTTCGGCGAGGACGGCTCGGGCATTCATTCGACTTACCTGCGCCGCGGCGCCGGCTACTACATCGACGTCGGCGCCTCGCAGCTCATCATCGACCGGCGCATCAAGTTGAAGAGCCCGGCCGAGATCGAGCGCATCGGCGAGCGCACCGTGCTGCTCTCGGACGGCACCGTGCTGCCCGCGGACCTCATCGTCTACGCCACCGGCTACGGCTCGATGAACCAGTGGGCGGCGCAGCTCATCTCGCCGGAGGTCGCGGCGCGCGTCGGCAAGTGCTGGGGGCTGGGTTCGAACACCCGCCACGACCCGGGGCCTTGGGTGGGCGAGCTGCGCAACATGTGGAAGCCGACCCAGCAGCCGGGCTTGTGGTTCATGGGCGGCAACCTGATGCAGGCGCGGCATTATTCGCTGTACCTCGCGCTGCAGTTGAAGGCGCGCATGGAGGGGCTGGCGACGCCCGTGTACTACGTGGATCCGGTGCACCACGCATGAAGTGGAAGATGGCGGAGAACTCGCTGTTCGGGATCCTGCTGCGCAAGAGCTGGTGGGTGAGCGCGCTGGTCGCGCTCGGCACGTTTGGTGCGATGAGGCACTTCATCGAGTGGGGCTACGCCCTGGTCGCCACCACGCCCTTCTTCGTCATCGCGCTGATTGCCGCCTGGAAACAGATTCGCACGCCGAGCGGTGCGCGGCTGGAACATGCGCTGGAGAAGGTTCGCGCCATGAGCTGGGAGGATTTCGCGCGCGCGCTGGAGGCGGGGTTCGGCAGGGACGGCTACGCCGTCAAGCGCGTCGAGGGCGCGGCCGACCTCGAGCTCGAGAAAGCGGGACGCGTGTCGCTGGTATGCGCGCGGCGCTGGAAGGTTGCGCGCACGGGCGCCGAGCCGCTCAAAGAGCTGGCCGCGGCCGGCGAGAAGCGCGGGGCGGGGGAATGCATGTACGTCGTGGCGGGCGAGCTGACTGAGCAGGCGCGGCGGTTCGCGCAGGACAAGGGCGTGAAGCTGGTGGAAGGCGCGGGATTGGCGGGACTGGTTCGCGGGTAGACGCAAGGGAGGCAACGAAATGACAGCCTATTTCATCGTGCGTGCCAAGGTCGGGGATGCGGCCCTGAGGAAAGACTTCGACCGCTGGTACCAGGACGAGCACCTGCCCGATGCGCTCAAGGCGTTCGGCGCGCGGCGCGCCTGGCGCGGCTGGAGCGAGGTGGACGCCTCGATGCACATCGCCAGCTACGAGTTCGACGACGTGGCGCGCGTACGCGCCCTCCCGGGCTCGGATGCGCTCAAGCGCCTGGTGGCGGAGTTCGACCGCGTGTGGGGCGACAAGGTCACGCGCAGCCGGGACATCGTCGAGGCGCAGCAGAGCATCGCCGGCGCCTAGCGCCGCATAATCGAAAGCCGAGCGATTCCGAGGCCGCCCATGCCCGCACCCCTCAGTTCCCGCACCGCCCTGGTCACCGGTGCATCGCGCGGCATCGGCAAGGCGATCGCGCTTGCCCTGGCCGAGGCGGGCGCCAACGTCGCCGTCAACTTCCGCGAGCGCAAAGCTGAGGCGGAGGCCACAGTCAAGGCCATCTCGGCCCTCGGCCGGAAAGCTGTTGCCTTGCAGGCTGATGTCTCGGGGGCGAAAGCTGTCGCAGAACTGGTGCGGCAGGCCGAAGCCGCGCTCGGCCCGATCGACATCCTGGTCAACAACGCGGGCATCGCGGTGCGCCGCGGCCTCGAGGACCTCAGCGAGGAGGATTTCGATCGCACCATCGCGACCAACCTCAAGTCCGCATTCCTTTGTACGCAGGCGGTGTTTGCCGGCATGCGCCGGCGCGGCTGGGGGCGCATCATCAACATCTCCTCCGGCGCGGCGCGCGGCGCCGGGCTGGTCGGCGCGCACTACAATGCCTCGAAGGCCGGGATGGAGGGCCTCACGCGCGGCTATGCGGCGCGGCTGGCGAAGGACGGTGTTACCGTGAACGCGGTCTCGCCCTCGCTGATCGAGACCGAAATGATCGCCGACCATCGCCAGGAGTCCATCGGCAGGATCCCGGTGGGGCGCCTGGGCACCGGCGAGGAAGTCGCCGCGGTGGTGGTGATGCTGGCGGCGAACGCCTACATGACCGGGCAGACGGTGCAGGTGAACGGCGGCTTGCATTTCAACTGACAAGGACGACGACCCATGACCACCCCACTCACCGGCGGCTGCATGTGCGGCGCCATCCGCTACACCCTCAGCGTCCCGGTCACTGAGCTGCGCGCCTGCCATTGCACCAATTGCCAGAAAGGCTCGGGGACGCAGGGCAGCGTGAACGCGGTGATCCCGGCGTCAGCCTTCAAGCTCACCAAGGGCACGCCGAAGCGCTACGAGTCCCTCGCCGACAGCGGCCGCACGCTGTACCGGGACTTTTGCGCAGATTGCGGCTCGCCCATCTACAGCCAGCGCGCCACGGCGCTCGACACGCTGGTGGTGCGGGCCGGCTCCCTGGATGACGCCGGCGCCATGAAGATCACCGCCAACATCTGGACGCGCAGCGCGCGCCCCTGGGCCTTCATCGATCCGGCGAGCAAGCAATCGCCCGGACAACCCGACGCGCCCGCCGCGCAGAAATAAGGAGGAGCACATGGCCGAAGCCCAGATGGTCGACCCGCATGACCCGGTGATGACCGGGGAGAACTCTTTCATCCGCCTGTCCAACGACGGCGGCAAGACGCTCGTCGAGCGCGTGAGCCACTGGCGCGTGCTGTGGTCGCCCGCCGGGCAGGGGCACGCGCTGTTCATCGAAGGCAGCCTCACCGGCAAGGGCCCGCGTCTCTATGCCGACAACGCCGGGATGGCGCGCTACCTGCAGCGCATGATCGAGTCCCTGCTGTACAAGGAATTCGCCGACGAGACGCTGCCCGTCATCGACGCCGAGTTCGAGCGCAGCGGCAACTCGCTCAGCACGGTCGAAGAACGCATCGTCTCCAGCGACGACGAGATCATCCTCAGCTGGTGGGACCTGATGCCGCCTTACGTCCTCACCATGCCCCCGGGCGCCATGAACCGCCCGCTCGGCGTCTACAGCACCTTTCTCCCCGCGCGCAGCGCGCAACTCTCGGTCAACGGCGATGCCGGCACGGGCAAGGTGTTCCCCCAGGAACGCTTCGGCAAGGCCTCGTCGAGTT
>JAABQT010000320.1 GCA_011391295.1 Betaproteobacteria bacterium | reverse complement strand
TCCGGGTCGAGGAGGAACAGCAGGGGGCGCGCCAGCGCATACAGCATGCTCAGAAGCGCATGCGCGCGAGATCCGCTTCGCTCAGTCGCCGCCACCCGCCGCCGCTGAAGCCCTCGATCGGCATGAAGCGCGACTTGTAGGCCATCTTCGGGCTCTCGCGGATCCAGTAGCCGAGGTACAGGTAGGGCAGGCCGAGGGCGCGGCAGGCCTCGATCTGCCAGAGCACGTTGTAGGTGCCGTAGCTGGCATTGCGCCGCTCGGGGTCGAAGAAGGTGTAGACCGAGGACAGGCCATCCGGGAGGTAGTCAACGATCGATACCATCACCAACTGGCCCTGGTCGCGGAACTCCACCAGCCTCGTATCGACGCGGCTCTGCAACAGGAAATGCGAATACTGGTCACGGCTGTCGTTGTCCATGCCGCCGCCCGAATGGCGGCGCGACTGGTAGCGCAGGTACAGCGCGTAGTGCTCGAGCCGGAACTTGAGCGGCTGCACCTGCGCCGTCAGCGCGGCGTGCTCCTTCCAGGCGCGGCGCTGCGAGCGGTTGGCGATATATTCGCGCACCGGGACGCGCACCGGCACGCAGGCACGGCAGCTGTCGCAATGCGGCCGGTAGGTGAAGATGCCGCTGCGGCGAAAACCCGACTTGACCAGGTCGCCGTAGAGGTCGGTATTGATCAGGTGCGACGGCGTCGCGACCTGAGAGCGCGCCATGCGGTCCGGCAGGTAGCTGCACGGATACGGCGCAGTGACGTAGAACTGCAGTACTGCGTGCGGCAGGTCGTTCAGCCGGGACATGCGGGTCCGATCAACGTGTCCATTTCCCAGGAGCCTCGTCGTAGTTTACCAATCCGGCCAATTCGCGCAAAAAGACCCGCCGCGGGATGGTGCGCGCGCCCAGCGACGCCAGGTGCGGCGTGCGCATCTGGCAATCGATGAGCGGGAAGCCGCGCCGGCGCAGTTCGCCGACCAGGCCCACCAGCGCCACCTTGGAGGCGTCGGTGGCGCGCGCGAACATGGACTCGCCGTAGAACATGCGGCCCAGCGCCACGCCGTACAGGCCGCCCGCCAGCTCGCCCGCGCGCCAGGTCTCGAAGGAGTGGGCGTGGCCGGCGCGGTGCAGCGCGAAGTAGGCCTTGCGCATGTCCTCGCCGAGCCAGGTGCCGCCATCGTCCTGCCGCGGGCCGGAGCAGGCGGTCAGCACTTCGCGGAACGCGCTGTCGATGCGCAGCTCGTAGCTCTTGTTGCGCACGCTCTTGGCAAGGGAGCGCGACACCTTGAGCTCGGCGCAGTACAGCACCATGCGCGGGTCCGGCGACCACCACAGGAGCGGCTCGTCGCCCGAGTACCAGGGGAAGATGCCGTGCGCGTAGGCATCGAGCAGCCGCTGCGGCGACAGGTCGCCGCCCGCGCACAGCAGCCCGTTGGGCTCGCGCAGCGCATTCTCGGCCGGCGGAAAGGCGTCGCCGGCGCCGAGCCACTTCAGCACTTCACCAGCTGCTTGCAGTAGTCGGTCAGCGCAGTGACCACCGTGCTCCCGGCGACCGCACGCCGCGGCGCGCCGCCGTCTTCCTGCGACAGCCGGAACGCGTACTTGTCGAAGAACTCGTTGAACATCTCGCCGCCCAGCGTTCCCACCGCGGTGAGCTCGTCGCTCGCCGGGTCGTGTTCCAGCAGGATCGCGGCGAGCGGCTGCGGCGCGGGGCCGGCCACCACGCGAGCGCCCTCGGCCGGGTCGTACTGGCTGTGCTCGGAGCAGCAGTGGATCACGTTGGCGAACTTGTTGCGCGCGCTTTTTTCCGCACGAAAGCCGATGAAGCTGATGTCGCGCGTGGGGTAGGTGAGCTTGTGCGCGCAGATCGCGGAATACGCGACGATCGAGCGGCCTGCGCCGACACCGCCGCGCCATTCGTAGGCTTTGTGCTCGACGGTCTTCAGCCGTGCGGCCGTGCTGGCGGGCCGGCCGAGATTGAGCAGGAAGCAGGGCGTGGACGCGTACGGGTAGTGGAAGATCAGATTGGTCTGCGCCGGAATCGCCCGCGCCCGCAACGGCGCGCCGTCCACGCCGACCAGCCGTGCGCGGCCATAGAGTTGCGGCCGGGCGTCCGCCGAGACCTCCAGCGAGCCTGCGGCCGCCGCCGAGGCGGCGCAGTACTTGATGAACGCGCGGCGCTGCATGCGGCTAGAGGTTGTAGCCTTTCTCGTTGTGCAGGACGGTATCGAGGCCTTCGGTTTCCTCATCGCCCGTGACGCGCAGGCCGGTGAGCGCGTCGGTGAGCTTGAGCAACACCCAGGTGATCACGCCGGACCACGCGGCGATCGCCAGCACGCCGGTGATCTGCACCAGCAGCTGGTCGCCCATCCCCACCTTGTCCGGGTAGCCGATGCCGCCCAGCGCGGCCGACACGAACACGCCGGTGAGCACAGTGCCGAGGATGCCGCCCACGCCGTGGACCGGGAACACATCCAGGGAATCGTCCACGCGCAACACGCGCTTCATGTGGCTGGTGGCGAAGAAGCACACCACACCTGCGGCGCCGCCGATGGCGATCGCGCCCAGCGGCCCTACGAAGCCCGAGGCCGGGGTGATGGTGCCCAGGCCCGCCACCATGCCGGTGACGATGCCCAGCACCGAGGGTTTGCCGTAGCGCAGGTATTCGCACAT
>JAABQT010000319.1 GCA_011391295.1 Betaproteobacteria bacterium | reverse complement strand
CTCGACCGGGGCGAGGCGCGCCTCGCCCTCGGACGCCGGGCCACCGTGCGCGCCGCGGCGCTGATCAACGGCGCGGCGGCGCACACCACCGAGGTGGACGACATTTTCCGCGACGGCATCTACCACCCCGGCGCCCCGACCATCCCGGCGGCGCTCGCGCTGGCGCAATCGCTCGGCACCTCGGGCGGGCAGTTCCTGCGCGCCGTCGTCGTGGGCTACGAGATCTCCACCCGCATCGGCGCCGCCATGGGCCGCGCGCACTACAAGTACTGGCACAACACCGGCACCATCGGCTGCTTCGGCGCCTGCGCCGCCGCCGCGGAGCTGCTCGGGCTGGATGCGGCGCGCTTCGCCCATGCGCTGGCGACGGTCACCACCTTCTCCGCCGGCTTGCAGCAGTCGTTCCGCATGGATTCGATGTCCAAGCCCCTGCACGCGGGCCGCGCTGCCGAGGCCGGCATCACCGCGGCGCTCGCGGCGCGCGAGGGCGTGACCGGCTCGCTCGACGTGATCGAGGGCGAGGCGGGCTACGGCAGGGCGATGAGCGATGGCCCTGACTGGGACAAGGCGCTCGCCACGCTCGGGCGCGAGTTCCACGTCACGCGCATGACCTTCAAGAACCATACCTGCTGCGGCCACACCTTCGCCGCCATCGACGGGGCGCAGGCCCTGCAGAAGAAGATGGGCCTCGCCGCGAAGGACATCCAGCGCGTCAGTGTCGGCACCTACAAGGCGGCGCTCGACGTGGCCGGCTACGAGGAGCCGAAGACGGCCGCCGAGGGGCGCTTCTCGCTCAAGTACGTGGTGGCCACCGCGCTCACGCACGGCAGCGTGCGCTTCGCGGCCTTCGAGCCCGCGCGCCTCGAGGACGCAGCGACGCGCGACCTGATGCGGCGCGTGGACGTCGCGGTGGACCCGCAGCTCGACGCCGCTTTCCCCGCGCAACGCGCGGCGCGCGTCGCCATCGAGACGCGCGACGGCCGGCGCGAGGAGTTCCTGCAGCCGACGCGCATCGGCGACCCGGACGCGCCGTTGTCGGACGCGCAGCTCGACGCCAAGTACCTGGAACTCGCCGCGCCGGTGCTCGGCGAGGCGGGCGCGAAGGAACTGCTCGGCCGCCTGTGGCGCCTCGACGCGCTGAAGACGCTGCACGCATGAACCTCGCGCAGGCGCTGTTCGCATTGCGCACAAGACCGAAGCGGGCGGGGTGATCCTCGGCGTTCGCGATCAGACCGAGTTCTTGCGCGTGGCGAAATCGCTTCCCGGCGACGGAGGAAACCTCGATCGCCAAGGCCCACTGCAACCAGGCCGGCTTCGAGGTGGCGAGCGAAGCCCTGCAAGTGATGGGGGGCCTGGGCTACAGCCGGGAGTCGCTGGTCGAGTACTGCATGCGCCGCTGCCGCGGCTGGATGATCGCCGGCGGCTCGGTGGGCCAACGGCCCACCGGCTACGCCACCTCCAGCAGCGCGCGAGGATTTTTTTCTGCGATCAGTAGCAGGGTACGAGCCGCGCCCGACGGGGCGCGGCGGCCCTGCTCCCATTCCTGGAGAGTGCGTACAGACACACCGAGTAGTTGGGCGAAGCGGGACTGCGAGAGGCCGGTTCGCTCGCGGACCGCTGCAACAGAGGGGAGATTGAACACCCGTCCATGCTCGCCGCGCCGGATGTCGCGAATTCCCTCCAGAATCTCAAGACCGATATTGCGTTTAGCCTTGGCCATCGAGCTCCTCCTTGATCTTGCGAAGTACGTGCGCCGGTATGTTCTGTTCCTCGTTCTTCGCGTAAATCGTCAGCATCCAGATGACGCCTTCCCGAGTCTTGGCGTAGTAGATCACCCTGATCCCGCCCCGTTTCCCGCGCCCCGGCTGCGCCCAGCGCAGTTTTCGAACTCCGCCCGAGCCCGGAACGATCGCGCCGCGTTCCGGCGCATCAGCGAGTGCAAGTTGAAGCAGTGCATAGTCCTCATCGGTCAGGTAGTCGCCGACCAGGCGCGTAAACAATCTTGACTCGATGAAGGTGAACACGGCGAACTATACGTCAAAGACGTATAATGTCAACCGAACAGGGCGCTTTGCAATCTCGAAAAGTGATGCGAGGCTGCTTCCCCAAGAGAAATGAGGGAAACAGGTCGCGCCAACCCGTCGCCCCAATGAACAGCCCTAGTCCGCCCGCGCCCCCGAGACCTTCACCACCTCCGCCCAGCGCGCCACTTCCGCGCGCAACAGCCTGGCGAACTCCTCCGGCGTGCTGCCCACCGGGTCGGCGCCCTGTTCCACCATGCGCCGGCGCACCTCCGGGTCGCGCGTGGCGCGCTGGATCCCCTGCGAGACCTTCTGCACGATCTCGGGCGGCGTCTTCGCCGGGGCGAACACGCCGTACCACACCGCGACCTCGACGCCGTCGATGCCCGCCTCCTTCATCGTCGGCACATCGGGCAGCTGCGCGTCGCGCCGCGGGGCCGCGGTGGCTAGCGCGCGCAGCCGGCCGGCCTTCACGTGGCCCTGGATGGCGGGCACGTTGGCGAAGGACAGCTCCACTTCGCCGGCGATCAGCGCGGTGAGCGAGGGCGAGGAGCCCTTGTAGGGTATGTGCACGATGAACGTCTTCGAGCGCAGCTTGAACAGCTCCGCCGCCAGGTGCTGCGTGGTGCCCACGCCCGCCGAGGAG
>JAABQT010000318.1 GCA_011391295.1 Betaproteobacteria bacterium | reverse complement strand
GCTGGAGCGCGGGGATGCGACGGCGCTGGAAAAGCTCTTTGCCGAGGCGCGCGCCGCGCGCGAGCGCTGGCTGAACGGCGAGTACGAATGAGCACGCTGGAGCTCGGGCCGCTGCGCCGCGCCGCCGGCACGCTGCGCCTGCCGGGCTCGAAGAGCATCTCCAATCGCGTCCTGCTGCTCGCCGCGCTCGCGCCAGGCGCGACCGAAATCCGCGGCCTGCTCGACGCCGAGGACACGCGCGTGATGCGTGACGCGCTGGGTAAGCTCGGTTCGCCCATCCGTGCGAAGCAGGCCGAACTGTTTCTCGGCAACGCGGGCACCGCGTTCCGGCCGCTCACCGCGGTGCTGGCGTTTTGCGGCGGCGAGTACCGCCTGTCTGGCGTGGCGCGCATGCACGAGCGCCCGATCGGCGACCTGGTCGAGGCGCTGCGCGGGATGGGCGCGCGCATCGACTACCTGGGGCGCGCGGGCTACCCGCCGCTCGCGATCCATCCGGGAAGCATCGCGGCCGGGCAAGTCGTGCGAGTGCGCGGCGATGTTTCCTCGCAATACGTGAGCGCGCTGCTGATGGCGCTGCCGCTCGCCGGCGGCGGCACGATCGAAGTCGCGGGCGGGCTGATTTCCAGGCCTTACGTCGAGATCACGCTCAATTTGATGCGCCGCTTCGGCGTGCAGGTGCAACGCGACGGCTGGACCCGCTTCGTCGTCCCCGCGTCGGCCTACGCGTCGCCCGGGAGCTTGGTCGTCGAAGGCGATGCTTCCAACGCCTCGTACTTCCTCGCCGCGGGTGCGATCGGCGGCGGGCCGGTGCGCGTCGAAGGCGTGGGCCACTCCAGCATCCAGGGCGACGTGCGTTTCTGCGACGTGCTGGAGCACATGGGCGCCAAGGTGGCGATGGGCGAGGACTGGATCGAGGCCAGCGGCCGCGCGCCGCTGCGTGCGTTCGATCTCGACCTCAACCACATTCCGGATGCGGCAATGACGGCGGCGGTGTTGGCGCTGTTCGCCGACGGTCCCTGCCGCGTGCGCAATATCGCCAGCTGGCGCGTCAAGGAGACCGACCGCATCGCGGCGATGGCGACGGAGCTCGCCAAACTCGGTGCGCTCGTCGAGGCCGGGCCGGATTTCCTCAAGGTGACGCCGCGCAAGCTCAATGCCGGAATCGCGCTCGATACCTACGATGACCACCGCATGGCGATGAGCCTGTCGCTCGCCGCACTGGGCGGCGTGCCGGTGCGCATCAATGATCCGGAATGCGTAGCGAAGACCTTTCCGGACTACTTCAAGGCCTTCGCCTGCATCGCGCGATGAGCGTCCCGGTGGTCGCCATCGATGGGCCGTCGGCCTCCGGCAAGGGCGTCGTCGCGCAGCGCGTGGCGCAGTCCCTCGGATTCAATTACCTGGAGAGCGGCGCGCTCTACCGCTTGGTGGTCCTGGCCGGTCCGGACGATCCGGAGCGCACCGCCGCCAGCTTGGCCGTGGAATTCCGAGGAGACAGAATTCTCCTTTCAGGACAAGATGTTACGGAGGCACTGCGCGAAGAGGCGGTGGGCGTGCGCGCCTCCGACGTGGCGCAGCGACCCGGCGTGCGCCAGGCACTGTTACGACGCCAGCGGGAATTCCGCCGGGCACCCGGGCTGGTGGCCGAAGGGCGCGACATGGGCAGCGTGGTATTTCCGGATGCCAGCCTCAAAGTGTTCCTGACCGCGAGCGCTGCGGTCAGGGCGCAACGCAGGTATAAGCAGTTGATAGACAAAGGAATCGATGCTAATCTGCACGCCCTTTCCCGCGACCTGGTGCAGCGCGACGAGCGAGATGCGGCCCGGGCAGTGGCGCCTTTGGCGCCCGCCCCTGACGCGCTGCAACTGGACACCACGGGGCAGACGGTCGACGAAGTCGTCGGCGTGATCCTCGGCTGGTGCCGGGAAAGGAAACTGGGGGGGCGGCCGGCTTGAACCGGGCGCCCTGTTCGCAACTTGACCCGCGGCAGCCTGCAAGGGCGCGCGGCTGAAAAAGGTTTTCCCCCTTACATGGCAAGCATTTCCCCCGCAGTCTCGAAGTCCGTTCCCACCCCCCCCGCCGAATCCTTTGCCGCGCTGTTCGAGGAAAGCCTCACGCGCAAGGAAATGAGGATCGGCGAAGTGATCACCGCCGAGGTGGTCAGCGTCGACCCCAATTACGTGGTGGTCAATGCCGGGCTGAAATCCGAATCGATCATCCCGGCCGAAGAATTCAAGAACGACGCCGGCGAAGTCGAAGTCAAGCCAGGCGATTTCGTTTCCGTGTCCATCGAGGCGCTCGAAGACGGCTATGGCGCCACGCGCCTGTCGCGCGACAAGGCCAAGCGCATGGCCGCCTGGATCGAGTTGGAGCAATCGCTGGAAAAGGGCGAGAAGATCGAGGGCGTGATCACCGGCAAGGTGAAGGGCGGCCTCACGGTGATGACCAAGGGCATCCGCGCGTTCCTGCCGGGCTCGCTGGTCGACCTGCGGCCGGTGAAGGACACCACGCCGTTCGAAGGCAAGACCATGGAGTTCAAGGTCATCAAGCTCGACCGCAAGAGGAACAACGTGGTGGTGTCGCGCCGCGCGGTGCTCGAAGCGAGCGCCGGGGCGGAGCGCGAGGCGCTGCTCTCCAGCCTGCAGGAGGGTGCGGTGGTCAAGGGCA
>JAABQT010000317.1 GCA_011391295.1 Betaproteobacteria bacterium | reverse complement strand
CGTTCTGCAGGTCGACGAGCACCCGGTCGCCTTCACGTACGCCGCACTCGTGCTGCAAGTGGCCGGCGAGCGCCTCGGAACGCGCCAGCAGCTCGCGATAGCTGAGCGCGGCGCCCTGGAATACCGTCGCCGGCTTGTCGGGGAAACGCGACGCCGCGCGCGCCAGCAGGTCGTGCAGGCGCAGCGGCGGCAGCGCGAGGCTGCGCGGCATGTCGGGCGGCCAGTGGGCCCAGTGGCGAGCCTGCATGGCGCGAAAGTATAGTGGCGAATGCCGCCTCAAGAACGGACGGTGCCCTGGTGCAAGCTCGTGGCCGCGCTGGCGGTGGCCGCGGCGGTGGCCGCGTACTTCGTTCTCGATCCCGGCCGCTTTCTGACGCTCGACGCGCTGCGCGGCGCGTGGGTCGAGTTCGACTCCTACTACCGGGCGTATCCCGTGCGCGCCGTCGCTTTGTTCTTCGTCGCGTACGTCGCGCTCACCGTCCTGTCGCTGCCCGGCGCTGCCGCGCTGACGCTCGCGGCCGGCGCCCTGTTCGGACCCGTTGCCGGCACGGTGGTCGTTTCCTTCGCCTCGGCGACCGGCGCCACGCTCGCGTTTCTCCTGTGGCGGTTTTTGTTGCGTCGCTTCGCGCAGCGGCGGTTCGGCCCCCGCCTCGGGGCGGTGAACCACATCGTCGATCGAGACGGCGCGTATTACCTGTTCGCGCTGCGCCTGCTGCCCGGGGCTCCGCACGGGCTCATCAACCTGCTCATGGGACTCACGTCCATGCGCGCGCCGACCTTCTACCTCGTGACCCAGGCGGGCGTGCTGCCCGCATGCGCGCTTTACGTGAACGCCGGCGCGCAGCTCGCGTCGCTCGAGTCGCTCGACGGCATCGTGTCGCCCGGGTGGATCGTTTCGCTCGCGCTCGTCGGGATGCTGCCGCTCGTCGCGCGCAGCCTGTCTCGAATCAGACGGTGAGCGTGCCGATCGATCGCCGCTGCCCGCGGCTGGTCAGGCGGCCGAGGCATACGACGGCGAAAACCAGGACGGCGAACAGGGCGATCGTCGCCACGCGCGAGGACTGGGCGAGAAAGTGCAGCGAGCCGCTCTCCAGCCCTACGAATGCGAGACCGAGCACGGGGATCACCGGGGCGCCGCAGCCCGAAACGCTGCAGGCGCCGGTGGAGATCCCGAACAAGGTCGCCGCGGCGCCCGCGAAGCCTCCCCGGCGCAGCGCCTGCGCACCGCCGAGGGCGAGATCGCGATAGCGGCGCCAGAGCGCAAAGTACAGTCCGAACAGCGCCGAAACCAGCAGGATGCGCCCGAGGTCGGTGACGTCCACGGCGTAACCCCACTCGGCACCGCCGTAGGTGCTGCCGGCCGAAAACCAGAACAGCGCCAGGTCGGGAAGCTTGCCGAGCTTTTCGCCGAGTGGCGCTTCGTCTGAGGCGAGGTATTCGGGCAGGCGCTTCAGCCAGGGATTGAAGCTGTAATAGTCGACCGGCTTGCGCACCGCCGAGAGGATTGCGACGGGCGCCAGGACGTTGAGCGCGGCGACCGCGAGCGTCACCGACGCGAAGACGCCGGGATGCGCGGCCAACGCCGTCCATGCTCCGCGCAGCGACTCGCAGATCCACCGCATGGGTCCATTCTACGCAGCCAGTCTGCCGGAGGCGGTAGACTCATGGCTGCACGAGGAGCAATCCATGAAACCTATGCATCGTTGGGCAGTTGTAGTTCTGGTCGTGGTTGCGATCGGCATTCTCTGGCTGCTCTGGAGCTCGCGCGATCAGCCGCCGCCGCCAGCCAAGGGCCCGGTTGCCGCCGAGCCCGCCGCGCCGAAGCCTGAGCCAACCCCTGCCCCGAGCCCACCCAAGGCGGAGGAGCCGGTGAGCGCCACGGTGCTTTTCGACTACGACCGGTCAGAGGTACGGCCCGGGGAGGCCCCAAAGCTCGACGAGCTGGCCGCGAAGATCAAGGGCCGCTCATTCGATCGTCTCGACGCCGTCGGCCACGCCGACCGGATTGGCGGCGACTCCTACAACCTGGGGCTCTCAAAGCGGCGCGCCGATGCCGTGCGCGCGTACCTGGCCGGCAAAGGCGTGGACGCCGGGCGCGTCCGCGCTGAAGCGAAAGGCGAGAGCGGGTCCGTGACCGGCGAGGCATGCAAGAACATGGGCCCGGAACGTCGGCGGAACCAGAATCTGGTCGCATGCCTGCAGCGCGATCGCCGCGTGGAGGTCACGCTCGGCGCCGCGCGCTGACGCCCGCAGATGAATCGCTGGACGCGCAACAGCGTTCTTGCAGCCGGCCTCGCGTTCCTCGGCGCCGCGCACGCCGGTCACGAGTTTCCGTTCTATCCGTCGTTCTATCCGCAGGAGATCACGGTCGAAGCGCTCGATGCGCGCACGGCCGCGCAACGGCTCGCCGAGGGAACGCTGCATGCTTACGCCGGAGGGGAAAGCCCCGCGACGGCCGATCGAGCGAAGACCTCAAGCGTCACCTCGCTCGGCGGCTACGTGGTTGCGACGTTTGACCGCGACGGCTGCGCAGCAGCGCCCGGCCTGAAGAACTCGCTCGGGGAGGGCGCGGTCTGGCACCCGTATCCCGTCACCCCCTTCCACGCTGACTACCTGCACCATGCCGACCGCGCCGAAGCCGCACGGGCCGGCGCCGCGGCGAAAAAAAGATCGGAAGAGCACACG
>JAABQT010000316.1 GCA_011391295.1 Betaproteobacteria bacterium | reverse complement strand
CACCGACGCGACGGTTTCCTTGGAGTTGAGCACCACCTTGCCCTTGGCATCGACTTCCTGGCCGCCGTAGGACCACAGCAGCGGATAGGCGAAGGTCGGCGCGTCGCCGAAGGTGTGGCCGAGCGTCTGGCCGATCGGGCGTTTTGCCGCCTTCAGCTTCTTGCCGGCCTCGTGGTACTTCGCCCAGGTCTTGGGGAATTCCGTGACGCCGATCTCGTCGAACCAGGACTTGCGGTACGCGAGCAGCGCCGGCACCGTCGCCCAGGGCATCGCGACCCATTTGCCGCCGACCGTGCACATCGCCCTCGGCAGGGCGTAAATGCCGCCCTGCGCCTTGCCGACTTCCCCGGCGACGTCGCTCACGTCCACTGATCCCGCGGCATAGAGCTGCGGATTGTTGTTGAGCAGCATGATGATGTCGGGCCCGCTGCCCGACTGGATCGCCGCGGTGGCGCGCGCCGGGATGTCGTTGGCATTGACCGTCTCGACGTTCAACTTGATGCCGAGCGCCTTTTGCACTTCCGGCACGTAGACTTCGCGCAGCACCTTGTCGGCAGCCGGGACGAAATCGTTCCAGCGCAGGATGTGGATGGTGTTGGCCTGCGCGAATACGGGCGCGCGGTGCGTGGCAAGAATTCCCGCGAGGCCGGTCACCGCTACGCCCGCGCCTGCGGCCTTCAGAAACCTTCTGCGTTTCATTCTTGTTCCCCTTTGGATGAGTGCTGCGACCGTCGCGGCCGCGCGCGCCAAATCTGCTCTACCCCCACGGCAAAGTCAATCTCCTCCCGCCGGGGGCAAAGGTTCTTGCAGTGCAGCACCGTCCCCAAGATATGCTGAGCGGCATGCAGGCGTCGCCACAGCTACCGGTAGGCATCGTGCCGATGCAGTACTCGTTTTTCCGTCCGGACGGCAAACTCGAGCTGGATGCCTTTCGCGCGCAAGTCACTGCCTGCCTGCGCGCCGGCGTGCAAGGCATCGCGATCCTGGGGCTCGCCGCCGAGGTCTCCAAGCTGACGCGCGACGAACGTTCCGCTCTTCTGCAGGCAGCCGCGACGGCGGTCGGAAAGCGCCTGCCATTGTCGGTGACGGTCTTCGGCCAGACGCCCGAGGAGCAGATCGATTTCGTGCGCGAAGCCGAGCGCGCCGGTGCGGCGAGCGTGGTGCTGCAACCGCCCCGAATCCCTGGGTTGGACGAGGCGTCGCTGCTGCGCTTTTTCGGGCGGGTGATCGATGCCGCAAGCGTTCCCGCCGGCATCCAGAACGCGCCCGAATACATCGGCATCGGGCTGGGCGTGGAGGGGATCGAATCCTTGCGCCGCAACCATCCCAACTTCCGCGTGCTGAAGGCAGAAGGCTCGGCTTTGCTCATCCACCGCACTATCGAGCAGACGCAGGGCAAGCTCGCGGTGCTCAACGGCCGCGCCGGGCTGGAGTTGCCCGACAATTTCCGCGCCGGCTGCCAGGGCCTGATCCCCGGCGCCGAAGCCTGCGACGTGCTGGCCCGTGTCTGGGCCGGATTGCAGGGCGACGAGCATTGCGCGGCGCGCGCCGAGGCTCTGTACCGCGACGTACTGCCGCTTCTCAGCTTCCTGATGCAGTCGATGGACCAGATCCTGTGCTATGGCAAGCGCCTGCTGGCGACGCGCATCGGCCTGGGTGAGGTCTTCGATCGCGCGCCGGCGCAAGGCCCTACATCGTTCGGGCTTGCCTGCCTCGAGCGCCACGCCGCGCGGCTTCCCGCGTGGCCATGAACCGCCGGCGGTCCTGCCGCCCAAGACCCGATGACTGACGAGCAGGATCTTCCGATCGTCGACGCGCACCACCACCTGTGGCAGCTCGGGGGCGGGCCGCTCTCCTACCCGTGGCTGCAGGACGAACAGCCGCACGAGTTCTTCCTCGGCACCTACGAGGCGCTCAAGCGGGACTATCTGCCACCGGACTACCGGCGCGATGCCGCAGGCCACAACGTCGTGCAGACGGTGCATGTCGAGGCCGAGTGCAGCCGCGACCAGCAGGTCGCAGAGACACGCTGGCTTACTGAACAGCATGCGCGGCATGGCATGCCGAACGCGATCGTCGCGCACGCCTGGTTCCATACCGCCAACGCCGAAGAAATCCTGGCGCAGCAAACATCCTTTGCGCTGGTGCGCGGCATCCGCTCCAAGCCGGTGACCAGCCGCAGCCCCGGCGCCTCTGTGGCCGGCGCGCCCGGCACGATGCAGGATCCGGACTGGCTGGCCGGCTATCGCCTGCTGCGAAAATTCGATCTGTCCTGGGATCTGCGCGTGCCGACCTGGCATCTCGAAGAGGCGGCGCAGGTGGTGCGCGCGCATCCCGACACCCCGGTGGCCTTGAACCACACCGGGTTTCCCTGGGACCGCAGCGAACACGGGCTCGCCCTGTGGCGGCGGGGGATGAAGGCGCTCGCCGCCAGCGAGCAGGTCTACTGCAAGCTTTCGTGCCTGTGCCTGCCCGACGCTCCCTGGGACTACGAGGACAACCGCGCGATCGTGCTGGAGGCCATCGGCATATTCGGCATCGAGCGCTGCATGTTCGCGTCGAATTTCCCCGTGGACGACTTGCGCGTGAGCTTCGAGCGCATGTTCGGGGACTTCAAGCGCATGACCGGGGAGCTCTCGGCGTCGGAGCGCCGCAAGCTGTTTCACGACAACGCGGCGAGGTTCTACCGCCTT
>JAABQT010000315.1 GCA_011391295.1 Betaproteobacteria bacterium | reverse complement strand
CCGCTCGGCCACTCGCTGCCGGGCGGCTTCGTCGACGTCGGCGAGACGGTCGAGGCAGCGGCGGTGCGCGAGGCGCAGGAGGAAACCGGCCTCGCCATCCGCCTCGGCCCGCTGCTCGGAGTCTATTCGGACCCGGGGCGCGACCCGCGCGGCCATACGGTCAGCATCGTGTACCTGGCCACGGCGACCGGCGATCCTGCGGCCGGCGACGATGCCCGGGCGGTGCGGGTCACGGATCCGGCGGCGGCGCCCGCGCTCGCTTTCGACCACGACCGCATCCTCGGCGATTACCTCGCGATGCGGCGGGTGCCGGGCACCGCGCGCCGCTAGAATTGCACGATGAAAGAGAACGGGATGCCGAAGTTCCTGCAGGGCGACGAGCGCGAATTCGAATCCGCCGCCGCCGCCGCCGTCAATGGCCGCTTCCTGGCGGACGAGGCCCTGGTGGTCGCGGAGATCCTTGACCTCGCGCGCCTGCCGGCGGCCGATCGCGCGGCCATACGCCAGGACGCGATGCGCCTCGTGGCTGCCGCGCGCGGCCGCCGCGAGGGAAAGAGCGGCATCGAGGCCTTCCTGCAGCAGTACGATCTTGCTTCGCTGGAGGGCATCGTCCTGATGTGCCTGGCGGAGGCGCTCCTGCGCATCCCGGACGCGGACACCGCGGACCGGCTGATCGCCGACAAGATTTCGACCGGGCAGTGGTCCGACTACCTGGGCGAGGCGGACTCGCTGTTCGTCAACGCCTCGACCTGGGGACTGATGCTGACGGGGCGGCTGATGCGCGCGCCGGAAGCCGAACTGCGCGATCCGGCCGGGTTCCTGCACCGCCTGGTCGCACGGCTCGGCGAGCCGGTCGTGCGCACGGCTTTCCGCCAGGCCATGCGCATCATGGGCCACCAGTTCGTCATGGGCCGCGACGTCGGCGAGGCGCTCGCGCGCGCGGGGGAGGGCGACGCCGCACGCTATCGCTACACCTACGACATGCTGGGCGAATCGGCGCTGACGGCGCCTGATGCGGAGCGCTACCTCGAATCCTACGGCGCCGCGATTGCAGCGGTCGGCGCCTCGGTGCGCGCGGGCAGCGAGCCCGCCGCCTGGCCCAGCATCTCGGTCAAGCTGTCGGCGCTGCATCCGCGCTATGAATTCGGCCGCGGGCGCCAGGTGCTGGATGAGCTCGGCCCGCGCATCGAATCGCTCGCGCTGAAGGCGAAGGCCGCCGGCATCGCGCTCACGATCGACGCGGAGGAGGCGGACCGGCTCGAGCTGTCGCTGCGGCTCCTCGACCACCTGCTCGAACACCCCGCGCTTGCCGGCTGGGACGGGCTCGGGCTTGCCGTACAGGCCTACCTGAAACGCGCGCCCGACGTGCTGCGCTACCTGAGCCGGCGCGCGGACCAGGCGGGGCGGGTGCTGAACGTGCGGCTCGTCAAGGGCGCCTACTGGGACAGCGAGATCAAGCGGGCCCAGGAACGCGGCCTGCCGGGCTATCCGGTGTACACGCGCAAGCCGAACACGGACGTCGCCTATCTCGCCTGCGCCCGCATCCTGCTGGACAGCAGCCGCCGCGTGTATCCGCAGTTCGCGACCCACAATGCACACACCGCGGCCAGCATCATCCACCTCGCCGCCGCCCGCGGCCGCGCTTTCGAGTTCCAGCGCCTGCACGGCATGGGCGAGGAACTCTATGCCGAGCTGACCGATCCCACCGGCCGCGCGCTGCCATGCCGGGTCTATGCGCCGGTCGGGTCGCACGAGGACCTGTTGCCGTACCTGGTGCGGCGGCTGCTCGAGAACGGTGCGAACACGTCCTTCGTCAACCGCATCGTCGACGAGTCGCTGCCGGTCGAGGCCGTGGTCGGCGACCCGGTCGCCGAAGTCGAGCGCGTGGGTCCGGGCCAGCACCCGCGCATTCCGGCTCCGCGCGGCCTGTTCGGCAGCGAGCGCGCCAACTCCGCCGGCATCAACCTGTCCGACGGGCGCGAGCAGAAGAAGCTTGCGGCTGCCTGCACCCTCGCGCTCTCGCGGCCACTGGCTGCCGCGCCGATCGTCGGCGGCAAGGCGCAGGACGGCGCGCGCCGTCCCGTGCTGTCGCCCGCCGATCTCGATCGCGTGATCGGCGAAGTCGCCGAGGCGGACCCGGCACTCGCAAAGCGCGCGATTGACCTTGCCGTCGCCGCGCAGCCCGCATGGGACCAGATGCCGGCCAACGCGCGCGCCGCGATCCTGCGCCAGGCGGCCGACCGGCTCGAGGCACAGATGGCCCGCTTCGTCGCAATCTGCGTCGCGGAGGCGGGCAAGACCGTGCCCGATTCGATTGCCGAAGTGCGGGAAGCGGTCGACTTCCTGCGCTACTACTCGGCGCGCGCCGAGGAATCCTTCCACCGGCCGCTGTCGATGCCGGGCCCGACCGGCGAGTCCAACCGCCTGGGACTGCGTGGCCGCGGCGTGTTCGCCTGCATCAGCCCGTGGAATTTCCCGCTGGCGATCTTCACCGGGCAGGTGACGGCGGCGCTCGCCGCCGGCAACAGCGTCATCGCCAAGCCCGCCGAGCAGACGCCGCTGGTCGCGGCCGAAATGGTTCGGCTGCTGCACGACTGCGGGGTGCCCGGCGACGTCCTGCACCTGTTGCCGGGCCGCGGCTCGAAAATCGGCCCGGTGCTGACCGGCGACCCGCGGGTGGCCGGCGTCGCCTTTACCGGGTCCACC
>JAABQT010000314.1 GCA_011391295.1 Betaproteobacteria bacterium | reverse complement strand
AGCACCAGGCGATGGCCGTAGTCGGCGATCGGTTTCAAGGCAAACACCTGCGGCTTCACCGCGGCCTTGAGATCCAGCACCACGCGCATCACGCCTGGACGGTTGAGCGCCACGCGCAGGCTGGCGATGTACGGGTCGCCGGCGGCAACCTTGTTCTGCAACTCTGCCAATACGGCGCCGCCGTCGACGCCTTCCAGGTCGAGGACCAGCCGCTCGGGCCCTTTGAGCGCGAACAAGCTGTAATTCATCGGCTGGCTCGACTCGAAGGTGACGCGCGTGTAGTCGCGCGCCGGCCAGATGCGGGTGGCGATGATTTCGGCCTGGGCTGCGCCTAAGACACAGAGGTAAAGCGCTGCAAGGCCTGCGCGCGCCAGTCCTCGCCGGCGGGCGAGGGCGCGCTCAGCCACGCGCGCCTGCCCGCCCCGGCGATTTCCAGTCGGATCTCGAGGCACGGGGGCGCGAGCGAGCCGCCGGCACGCTCCGGCCACTCGACCACGCAGGCCGACTGCGCATTGAAGTAGTCCCTGAATCCAGAATTCAGCCATTCAGTCCGATCTTTGATCCGATAAAAATCAAAGTGATACAAGTGTAATCTTGAAACCACATAAAGTTCAACCAGGGGGTAGGTGGGGCTTTTGACCCTGCCGGTGTGGCCTAAGGCACGCAACAGCCCCCGGACGAGGGTGGTTTTGCCTGTCCCCAGCTCGCCAGAGAGGTGCAGCACGCGGCCCGGGCCGATGCCGGCGGCGAGCGCGGCGCCCAGGCGCAGCGTCGCCGCCTCGTCGGCTAGCTCGAGGCTAGACTCGGCGGCCATGGACTACGCGGCGCTCGCGGCGCGCATCAAGCATTGGGCGAAGGAGCTCGGCTTTCAGGCGGTCGGCATCGCGGACACCGATCTCGCCGCAGCGCAGAACCGGCTTGGCGATTGGCTCGGCAGGGGCTGGCACGGCGAAATGGATTATATGGCCCGCCATGGCGCGCTGCGGTCGCGCCCGGCGGATCTGGTGCCGGGAACGCTGCGCGTGATCAGTTGCCGCATGGACTACCTGCAGGCGGGCGAAGAACCCGGCGACGACCCGCTGCTCGCCTGCGTTTCGCGCTATGCGCGCGGGCGCGACTACCACAAGGTGCTGCGCGGCAGGCTGCAGAAGCTGTGCGATCGCATCACCGCCGACGCTGGCGAATTCGGCTACCGCGTGTTTGCCGATTCCGCGCCGGTGATGGAAGTGGCGCTGGCGGCCAAGGCGGGCATCGGCTGGCGCGGCAAGCACACGTTGCTGCTGTCGCGTGAGGCGGGGTCGTGGTTTTTTCTCGGCGAGGTCTACACCAACCTGCCGCTGCCGCCGGATGCGCCGGCAAGCGAGCATTGCGGGACCTGCAGCCAGTGCATCGACGTCTGCCCGACACAGGCGATCCGTGCGCCCTACCAGCTGGATGCGCGGCGCTGCATCTCGTACCTCACCATCGAGCTGCAGGGCAGCATCCCGGTCGACTTGCGGCCGCTCATCGGCAATCGCGTCTACGGCTGCGACGACTGCCAATCCGTGTGTCCGTGGAACTCCTTCGCGCGGCCCAGTCAGGAACCCGACTTCGCGGTGAGAAACGGCCTGGACCGCGCGACGCTGGTCGAGTTGTTCGCCTGGAGCGCGGAGGAGTTCGATGCGCGCATGGCGGGTTCTCCGATCCGGCGCATCGGCTATGAGCGCTGGCTGCGCAACCTGGCCGTGGGCCTCGGAAACGCGCCCGCGACACCTCAGGTCGTGGCAGCTCTGCGCGCGCGCTCGGACCACCCGTCCGCGCTGGTGCGCGAGCATGTAAGCTGGGCTTTGTCGCGCCATGGGTGACTGGACCGCCGATGCACTGCTCCCGGGATTCGAGGCGCGCACGCTCGAATTTCCCGATGATTATGACGGGCGCGTGGTGGCGACGCTCGTGCGCCTGCCTGCGGGGGACGCGCCGCGCGGCTCCGTGCTCTACGTGCACGGCTTCGTGGATTACTTCTTCCAGCGCCACATGGCCGCGCGCTTCGTCGCCGAGGGCTATGCCTTCTACGCGCTCGACCTGCGCAAGCACGGCCGCTCGCTGTTGCCGCACCAGCATCCGTGCTTCTGCAAGGACATCGCCGAATACTTTACCGACCTCACGCGCGCGCTGGAATTGATCGGCGGCCCGGTGCTGCTCGCGGGTCACTCCACCGGCGGCCTGGTGTGCGCGCTGTACGCGAGCCAGGGAGAGCGCAAAGCGCAGGTCAGCGCACTGTGGCTCAACAGCCCGTTCTTCGATTGGAAAGTCACGCCGATCAAGCGCGCGCAACTCGGCTTCGCCGCGCTCGTCGGGCGGACATTTCCCTTCCTCAACGACCCCAGGGCGGTCTCACCGGACAATGTGCGCAGCATCCACCGCGAGTTCGGCGGCGAATGGGAGTTCGACCTCAAGCTCAAGCCGTTGCAGGGTTTCCCCGCCTACTTCGGCTGGGTGGGCGCGGTCCTCGCCGCGCAGGCCAAAGTGCATGCGGGCCTGGACATCGGCTGCCCGGTCCTGACCATGCACTCGGACGAAGCAGACATCGTGCTCGACTGGCGCCACCTCGCGCGCTGGGGCCGAACGCTGGGGCGCGAGGCTCACGTGCTCGCCTTTCCCGGCGGATTGCACGACCTGGTGCTGTCGCGGCAGGAGATCCGCGACGCGGTGTTCAGGGAGCTTTTTTCCT
>JAABQT010000313.1 GCA_011391295.1 Betaproteobacteria bacterium | reverse complement strand
GATATCGCGGCCGACATGACCGAGGATGAATTGCAGGTGATGCGCTCGACGCCGAATTTCCACCTGCCGCCCAAAGCCTAGGGCGGCGCCTGCTCTTCGAGGTCAGTCTTCGAGGAACAGGGTTTCCAGCCCTGAGGGGTGTGCTCCCATGGTGGCGCGGAACAGCCGCTCGTCGGTGGCGCGCAGGCGCCGGCAGACTTCGCGCCCGATGTTCATCTGGATCAGCGCGAACTGCTCCGCATCGCGCTCGAACAGGCGCAGCAGATCGGACGCAGTGAGCTCGATCGCACGGCAGTCTTCGGTGGCGCATACCGAGGCGCTGCGCGGGCGCAGGTCCATCAGGGCCATCTCGCCGAAGCAGTCGCCCGCGCTCAGGCGGTGCAGTTCGGTGTCGTGGCCCTGCCAACCCTTGATCACTACGGCGCGGCCGCTCTCGAGCACGAACATCGAACTGGCGAGATCGTTCTCGCGAAAGAAGAAGTCACCGGCCTGCACCCCGATCTCGCGGGCCTGCTCGAGCAGGAACTGCAGCGCGGGTTCGTTGATCGCGCCGAAGATCGGCATGCGTTGCAGCAGTTCGATGCGCGGCGAGGGCAGGATGTTCATGACCACAATGCTCCGAGCTCACTTGGAGCCAGTGTAGGGGCGGCGACGGGGTGCGGGCGCCACGCCATGTGCCCGGGTGAGCACCCCGCATGGGGTTAGCATGGCCGCTCAGGTCGACGAGGATCCGCGGGGGAGACACGATGGGGCTGCGCGAGAAGTTCGGGCGTTCATTGCGGCTGGGGATGGTCGGCGGCGGGCCCGACTCCTGGATCGGCCAGATGCACCGCGGCGCCGCCGAGATGGATGGCTGGTTTCGCGCGACGGCGGGCGTGTTCTCGAGCGACGCGGCGCGCTCTCGCGCCGCCGGCGTGGCGCTCGGCCTGGACCCCGCCCGCAGCTATGGTGATGTGGCCGAGATGCTGAAGGCGGAAGCCGCGCGCGCCGACCGCATCGATGCGGTGGCGATCATGACGCCCAACGACACCCACTACGCCTACGCCGCCGCGGCGCTGGATGCCGGCTTCGACGTCATCTGCGACAAGCCGGTCACACATGATTTCTCGCAGGCCTGCGACCTTGTCGCGCGCACCCGCAATCAGGGCCGGCTGTTCGCGATCGCCCATGGCTATTCGGCCTACCCGATGACGCGCCATGCCCGCCAGCTGGTGCGCGAGGGCGCGATCGGCAAGGTGCGGATGGTGCAGGTCGAGTACATCCAGAGCGGACTGGCGACGCGGCTCGAGGACGGTCCGCAAAACAGTCGGCTGCGCTGGTTGTTCGACCCCGAGCGCAGCGGCCTGGCCCTGGTGATGAGTGCGATCGGCTGCCATGCGCAGCATCTGGCGAGCTTCGTCTCGGGCCTGCAGGTGGCGCGTCTGGCCGCCGATGTCGGCACCCTGCTTCAGGGCCGCAAGGTCGTCGACCATGTGTCGGCACTGATCGAGTTTGCCGGCGGCGCGCGCGGTACCTTCACCGCGAACCAGGCCGCGGCGGGCAGCGAGAACGACATCCGGCTGCGCGTCTACGGCGAGCGCGGCATGCTCGACTGGTCACACCACGACGCGAGCTACCTCAAGCTCGCGCTGATGGGCGAGCCGGCGCGCATCATCGGTCGCGGCGACACGCACCTGCCGCCCGACATCATTGCCCTGGGCCGCACGCCGCGCGGCCACCCCGAGGGGCTGCGCGAGGCCTTTGCCAACATCTACGCCGAATTGGCGCAGGAGCGCATGGCGCGCGAACTGGGTGAACCGGTGGCCGAGTTGCCCTATCCGCGCATCGAAGACGGCGCGCGCACGATGGCCTTCATCGAGGCCTGCCTGGCGTCGCAGGCCCAGGGGACCTGGGTCGACGTGGCGAAATTGCCTCTTGGCTGAAGCCGTGCACAGCGCGTTTTCCTGGAGGTGATCCCATGCTCGTCAAGCAAATCTGGACCGGCAATTCGTACCGCAATTTCAATTACCTGATCGCCTGTGGCGAAACCGGTGAGGCGCTGGCGATCGACCCGCTCGATCACCAGAAATGCCTCGAGGCCGCGAAGGACGAGGGCTGGACGATCACCCAGATACTCAACACGCACGAGCACCACGACCACACTGGAGGCAACGATGCGGTGGTGCGGGCGACGGGGGCCAAGATCCTGGCCCACAAGAATGCGGGCGGCAAGATTGTCGGCGTGGCGCGCGGCTTGAGCGCAGGCGACATCGTCAAGGTCGGCAACACGGTCGAACTCGAGGCGATGGACACGCCGGGGCACACGATGTGCCACATCTGCCTGAAGTCGCACACCGACAAACCCGCGCTGTTCTCCGGCGACACGCTGTTCAATGCCGGCGCCGGCAACTGCCACAACGGCGGTGACCCAGATACGCTGTTCAAGTCCTTCTCCGAGCAGCTGGCGCAATTGCCGCCGACGACGCGCGTGTACCCAGGGCACGACTACGTCGAGAACAACCTGCGTTTCACGCTCGACTGCGAGCCCGACAATGCCCAGGCCCAGGCGCTGCTCGAGCAACTGACGGGCCAGGATCCGGCACACGCCTATGTTTCGACACTGGCCACGGAAATGCAGGTCAACACCTTCTTTCGACTGAGCAGCCCGAGCGTGATCGCGCAGTTGCGCGAGGTATTCCCGGATCTGCCCGACAAGCCCGACGCGCGCACCGTGTTCGT
>JAABQT010000312.1 GCA_011391295.1 Betaproteobacteria bacterium | reverse complement strand
TGCGCGGCCAGTGCGCGCGGCTCGATGGGATTGGCCATCACGCGCTGATTGACCAGCTTGAGTCGCACGACCCGATGTGCGGCGGCAAACGCCGCCTCGCGCGTCGCGGCGTCGCCCATGTGGTAATAGGCGGCGACCTGGCCCTGCTTGGCCGAAGCTTCGAGTCCGGACACGGCCTCGAGCGGCTCCCAGTCCACTTCGATCAGGTCCGCTGCGTCGCGCGCCTGATGGCGCGTTTCGGCCACCACCATCGCGACCGCATCGCCGACGAAGCGCGCCTGGTCGGCAGTGATCGGCATGCGCGGCGGCGCGACGATCGGCGTGCCGTCCTGGCGCTTGTGCAAATGGGTGAAGGGGATCGGGCCGATACCGTCCGCGGCGACGTCGGCTCCCGTGTATATGGCGATCACACCCGGCAGGGCACGCGCAGCGGCGGCATCGATCTTCACGATACGCGCCAGCGCGTGCGGCGAGCGCAGGAACGCGACCTGCGCGGCCCCCTCGGGGCGCACGTTATCGGTGTAGCGTCCCTGCCCGGTGAGCAGGCGCGCGTCCTCCAACCGGCGCAGGGGTTGGCCGATCCACTGGCTGGCGCCGGGCTGCCCGGCTGGAAATGCAGCGTCGCTCATGCAAGCTCGCGCAAAGCGGCGGATTCTATACTGCGTGCCTGGAGGCTCCCATGCAAGGTCCGCATTCCCTCGGTTTCATCGGCACCGGCGTCATGGGCGAGCCCATGTGCCGCAATCTCGCCGCGCACAGCAGGCATCGCGTCCTCGCCTGGGATCCCTCGCCCGCCCCGCTCGAGCGGCTGCGCGTGCAGGGTGTCGCAGTCGCTGCGTCCGCGGCCCACGTGGCCGCGTCCGCCGAAACTGTTTTCCTCTGCCTGCCCGGCGGCACGCAGCTCAGATCGCTGTGCGAAAACGACCTTCTGCCGGCGGCGCGCGCCGGGCAGACCTTCGTCGACTTGGGCACCTCGGGCGTCGGCCTGACGAAGGAACTCGCGCGCCGCTTCGCCGAGCGCGGCGCCGACTATGCCGACGCGCCGATCGCGCGCACGCGCGAAGCCGCGCAGAAGGGCACGCTCAGCATCACGGTGGGCGCCACGCCGCGGGTATTCGAGCGCATCGCGCCGCTGCTGCGCTGCGTGGGGTCCGACATCACGCATTGCGGCGCGCCCGGCAGCGGCCAGGTGGTGAAGATCCTCAACAACATGGTGCTGTTCCAGACCGTGAACGCGCTCGCCGAGGCGCTGGCGCTCGGTCGGCGCGCGGGCGTGGATGGCGCGCTGCTGTTCGACGCGCTGTCCAAGGGCTCCGCCGACAGCTTCGCGTTGCGCAACCATGGCATGAAGGCCATGCTGCCGGGGGCTTATCCGGAGCGCGCGTTCTCGGTGGAGTACGCGGCCAAGGATAACGGCTACGCGCTGGAGCTGGGGCGCGAATCCGGAGTGCAGCTGCGCGGGGCGGAAACGGTGGCCGCGGTGCTGGAAGAAGCGCGCGCCGCGGGCTACGGCGGCGCCTACTACCCGGTAATCGCCAAAGTCGTCGACCGCTGAGGCGCCGCTACCAGCGAAGCGTGGCACCGAGCAGCAGCGCGTGCTCCAGGGTGGCGCCGCCGTGTCCCGCGCGCCAGCCGAGGTCGAAATCCAGATCGCGCGACAACGACCAGATGAGGCCGGCCGTCGAATAGCGCACCGTGCGCCCGCCCGGGACCGGATTGGTTTCGCGCGTCAGCTCGCCGACCAGCCTGACGTTTCCCACGCGGTAGGTGGCGGCCGCGGCCAGCTGGCGCAGCTGTTCGCGCTCGCCGAGCTTGTTCTGGTTGCGCCGGTAGCCCGCATGCGCGTGCAGCGCCGTTGCGCCCGGTTCCCAGGAAAGGATGAACAGCGAACCCCAGGTACTTTGACCCGTGCCACGGCCGTCGCGCTCATCGCCCGTGGGCAGCGTGATGCCCGGCTTCACGGCCAGGCTCAGCGTGTCGCGCTGGAAAAAACGCCACTTCAGATCGAGCGAGACGTCGCCGACGCCGTCCGGGCCGCTGCGGAACCAGGGCAGCCCGAGCTGCACGTCGGCGCTGTCGGCGATCCCGTAGCTCAGTACCGCCCCATAGCGCTCGGTGCGCAGGCGCGTGCCGCGATTCTTGGCCTCTTCGCCGAAGGCCTCGAGCTGGCGCCGTTGCGCGCCCTGCGTGCCCGTGTCCTCGGTGATGAGCGGATGCGCGGCGTTCGCCGACGCCGCGGCCAGTGCAGCCGAAGTTGCCAGGATCAGTCTGAGCATGGGATCAAGTCTAGACTATGCTCCGCACCCCAAGGGAGACCGCTCGATGCCTTACGCCATCCTCACCACCGACAAGCCCGATTCTGCCGAGCTGCGCGCCAGGCAGCGCGACGCGCACCTCAAGTACCTCGACGCCAACATGCACCGCTTGCTCGCCGCCGGTGCGATCACCGGCGACGACGGCACCGGCGGGCACGGCGGGATCCTGATCGTGGATACCGAGGTGCGCAAGGAGGCCGAAGAGTTCATCGCGGGCGACCCCTTCTCGGAAGCCGGGCTGTTCGAGAAGGTGACGGTCACCCGCTGGCGCAAGGCCTACTTCAACAAGCAGAAGTTGATCTAGCCGAACCTGCCGCCGTGCCCGCGGCCGTGCCGGCCTACCCGCGCGGCAACCGTCTTGCGCTGTTCCGGCGTCAGCACCTCGGCAACGTCGCCCAGCGCCTGGG
>JAABQT010000311.1 GCA_011391295.1 Betaproteobacteria bacterium | reverse complement strand
GCAGTCTGCTGACGGCCGCGTGCGCGTCCAGGGCGGTGCCGGCGACGTATTCCATCACCAGGTAACTGTGGTCGGGCTCGGCCACCGCGTCGAGGATGTCGACGATGTGCGGGTGGTTGAGCTTGCCGACGAGCGAAGCCTCGGCGAGGAAGGACTTGTGCATCATGCGCTCGGTCTGCGGGTCGGCGTCCTGATCGAACAGGAATACCTTGATCGCCACCTCGCGGTCCGCGAACGGGTCGCGCGCCAGGTACACATGGCTGGTGGCGCCCCGGCCGATCTCGCGCAGGATCGGGTACTTGCCGAGCTGCACCTGCGGCTCGATCTTCCCGCCCGCGGCGCCGCGGCGGTCGCTAGACGGCGAGCGCGACATCCTGGCCTGCGGCGACCAATGCCGCGATGCGCTGCAGCAACTCGGCTTCCGGGTACGGCTTGCCGAGGAACGCGCTGATGCCGAGCTGCGCCGCCTGGCTGCGGTGCTTTTCGGCGGTGCGCGACGAGATGATGATGATCGGCACATGCCGCGTGCGCGCGTCGCCGCGCAGATGGCGCGCCAGGTCGAAGCCGTCCATGCGCGGCATCTCGATGTCCACCAGCATCACGGCCGGCAGCACCTCTTTGAGTTGTTCGAGCGCGTCAATGCCGTCCTTGGCCGTCAGCACCTGGTAGCCCTCGCGCTCCAGCAGGCGGCTGGTGACCTTGCGCACTGTCAGCGAGTCGTCCACCACCATGACCAGCGGCAGGGCCGCGGCGGGCGCGGGCAGGATGGTGGTGGCGCGCTCGGGCGCCGCGCGCGACTGCTGCACCAGCTGCACCGGGTTCACGATCAGCACGATGCTGCCGTCGGCGAGCACCGTGGCGCCCGCCACCCCGGGCACGCGCGCCAACTGCGGGCCGATGTTCTTCACCACGATTTCCTGGTTGCGCACCAGCTCGTCCACGTGCAGCGCGACGCGCTGCGTTCCGCTGCGCAGCAGCAGGACCGAGTGGTAACTCGGCGTGCCGCTCGCCGGCACGCCGGCGCCCAGCAGCTGCGCCAGCCCGTGCAGGGGGTAGCTGCGCTCCTGGAATTCCACGCTGCCCGCGGCGTAATGCGCTGTCATGGCGTCGGACTTGAGCCGCAGCACCTGCTCCACCATCGCCGCCGGCACCGCGAACACGTTGGCGCCGGCGCGCACCAGGACGGCCTGCGTCACCGCCAGAGTCAGGGGCAGATAAATGCTGAATGTGCTCCCTTGCCCGGGCGTGCTGGCCACTTCGATGCGCCCGCCGATGGCGGTGATCTCGTTCCTCACCACGTCCATGCCGATGCCGCGCCCGGCCAGCTCGGTGACTTGGTCCGCGGTCGACAGGCCCGAAACGAAAATCAGCTGCGTCAGTTCCGCCTCGCTGGGTTCACGGCCCGGCCGCAGCAGGCCCATCTCCTCGGCCTTTTCCCGCAGGCGCACCAGGTCGAGGCCGGCGCCATCGTCGCTCACCACGAGCGCGATCTCGTTGCTCTCCTGGCGCAGGGCGACCAGGATACGGCCGCTCTCGGGCTTGCCCGCCGCGGCGCGCACCGCGGGGGCCTCCACGCCGTGCACCAGCGCGTTGCGCAGCAAGTGCTCGAGCGGCGCACCGATTCGCTCCAGCACGCTGCGGTCCAGTTCCACCTGGCTGCCCTGGATCTCCAGTTCGGCCATGCGGCCGAGCTCGCGCGTGCTCTGGCGCACGATCCGGTACAGGCGCTCGTCCAGGATCGAAAACGGCACCGCGCGCATGCGCATCAACTGCTGCTGCACGTCGCGGCTGATGCGCGCCTGGTGCGTAAGCGCGGCGTCGCTCTCGCCCAGGTTCTTGAGCAGCGCCTGCTGGATCGAGGACGCGTCGTGCAGGCTCTCGGCCATCAGCCGCGTCAGTTCCTGCAGGCGCGTGTAGCGATCGAACTCCAGCGGATCGAATTCGCTGCGCTGTTCTTCCAGCACCGAAAGCCGCGACTGCATCTGGCTGTCGGACTGGATCTCGACCTCGCGCAACTGGCCGCGCAGCCTTGCGATGCTGTCGCTCAGGTCGGCGATCGACTGCTTGACGGCGCGCAGCTCGCCTTCGACGCGGGAGCGGGCGATGCTGACCTCGCCGGACTCGTTGATCAGGTGATCGAGCGTATCGGCGTTGATGCGCAGCATCGCCGACGGGCTGGGCAGCGGCGCCTCGGTGCGCTGCCCTTGCGCGGCCTCCTGCGCCGGCTCGCCTTCCGGGCCTGCCTCCATGCGCTCCAGGTCGAGGCTGAGCCGGTCCATCTTCTGTTCCAGCTCGACGAACAGCTCGGGCTCGAACGCGCCCGACTCCGCCGCCGCCTCGATGCGGCTTTCCATGATGTGCGTGAGCTCGCCCAGGCGGATCGCGCCGGCCATGCGCGCGCTGCCCTTCAGCGTGTGCAGGGCGCGCTGCAGCGACTGCAGGACTTGCGGATCGGCCGTATTCGCCTTCCAGTCGCGCAGGTCGCTGCCGATCAGCGGCAGCAATTGTTGCGCTTCCTCCAGGAATATCGGCAGCAGCTGGGCGTCAATGTCATCGTGCATCACGCGCTTTTCCCGCCCGCCGCCCGCGGCCGGCGCGGGCCGGGCGGCCACGGGGCGCGCGGGTCGCTCCGCCCTCGGCTTGGGTACCACGGGCGCGCGCAGGCGCGCGCTCAGGTCCTGCAGGGCGCGCAGGACCTGGGGCGACGGCGTCGGTGCTTCGCGC
>JAABQT010000030.1 GCA_011391295.1 Betaproteobacteria bacterium | reverse complement strand
GAGCAGCGATTGCTGCGGCCCGGAGAACACCACCAGGCGCGCGTTGCCGTCGCCCAGCCCGTAGCCTGCGTAGACGCCATCGATGTCGGCGTCGCCGAGCACCATGCGCTCAGCGGGCGGGCGCCCGCCCAGCGCCCCCTCCAGTGTGGGCGCTTCCGGGGTCGCACCGACGAAATGGAACATGCCCATCGATCCGTAGCTCGCCAGCGCCGCGCCCAGGTGCTTCAACTCGTCGGCAGTCGGCGTGCGGTGATAGCCGTGGAATACCGGCACCGAGCTGTAGCTCTGGTGCGGCTCACCCACCAGCTTGCCCACTGCGCCCCAGTCGGCGAGGTCGGCGAGGCCGGCGCGCAGTTCAACCGCGAAAGTCCCGCGCCGCCGCTCGTCGAGGTGAAACCCGTATTCGGGCGTGCGCCCGGTGATCGCGGCGGCGAGCGCCGCCGGGCCGGACTCGAAGTTGGAGCGCGCGCCGAACACCGAATTGGCGTAGATCACGGTGCCGGTATCGCCCCAGGCGACGTGCTCGCCCAGGTGCGGCTGGTAGACGGTCTGATAGTTGATGCAGGTGTCGGTGGTGACCACATCCATGCGGCGCAGGCAGGCGATCAGCTCGCGCTCCTTGTTCGCTTCGCCCGCGTCCTGGCCGAGGCGCTCGCAGTGCGCGAAGTCGATGCAGCGCGCGTTGGTGGTGGTGTTCACGGCGCAGCGTGCGCCCAGGGCTTCGTGGTCCTTCAGCCATTTCAGGCCACCGTCGCCCATCACCTCGATGTCGCCCATCATGTGGACGTTGGTGACGGGCACGAAGCGCCTGGCGCCCCAGAACTCCCCGACCTTGACCTGGTACTCGAGCGCGCGACGCGCGGCCTCGCCGCGCGCCCCGGCGAGGATCGCGCGCTCATCCGGCGACAGGTCCACTACTTGCCCTTGCCGGGTTCCGGCGTGAAGTACTTGGCGAACTTGTCCGGCACGCCCTTCCAGGCGTCAGCGTCGGCCGGTGGCGTGCCCTTGCGCGTGATGTTGGGCCACTTGAGCGAAAACTCGGTGTTCAGCTTGAGCCAGCGCTCGGCCTTCGGGTCGGAGTCTGGAAGGATCGCCGCGGGTGGGCACTCAGGCTCGCACACGCCGCAGTCGATGCACTCGTCGGGATGGATGACGAGCATGTTCTCGCCCTCGTAGAAACAGTCCACGGGGCAGACTTCGATGCAGTCCATGTGTTTGCACTTGATGCAGTCTTCGGTGACGATGTAGGTCATGTGATGCGCGCCGGCAAATTGCCAGGCGCGATTATGTCATTTTAAGGCGTCGACGATGAACTGGAAGGCGGCCACGCGTCCTTCGGGGCGGCGCGCCATCGCCACGACGAGCTCGTTGCGCCACAGCCCGTCGCGCGCATCGCCGGGAAAATACAGTTGCGTAGTGAGGATGCGCCGCCCCGGCGCCTGAACCTTCACATGAATGTGGCGCGCCCTTCCGGGATAAATTGCAGGCCAGATGGTCTCGAGGCGGAAACGCCCCCCGGCATCGCTGAACAGGTGCCCGCGATAGCGAAAACCCACGTTGTCGTAGCTGCCATTCTCGTCGCAGTGCCAGAAGTCGAGCAGCGCCTTCGCCACCGGCTGGCAGAACGGCGAAACGACGCGCCCGGCCAGCACCAGGCGTTCCGCGCTCGAACCCGGCTCCACCAGCGAACCCCGCTGCGGCGCGTGCGGCGTGTAATAGGGCCCCTCGGTCTGGCGCGGAGTCAGCGCAGATTGCGCGCCGCAGGCCGGGGTCAATGGCAATTCCTGCGCGATTCCGGCCTGGGCGAAAGGCAGGGCGGCCGCGGCGCCGAGCAGCCGGCGGCGATGCATCGAAGTCATGGCGTCATCCTTTCACGCACAGCACCTGCTTGAGGGTGTGCAGGACCTCGACCAGGTCGGACTGGTTCGCCATCACCGCGTCGATATCCTTGTAGGCGTCCGGGATCTCGTCCAGCACGCCCTGGTCCTTGCGGCACACGACGCCCGTCGTCTGCTCGGCGAGGTCCACGACGGAAAACTGCTTCTTCGCCTGGGTCCGGCTCATGCGCCGGCCCGCGCCGTGGGCGCAGGACTGCAGGGCCTCGGCATTGCCCCGGCCGCGCACGATGTAGCTGCGCGCGCCCATGCTGCCCGGGATGATGCCCAGGTCGCCCTCGCGCGCGCGGATCGCGCCCTTGCGCGTCACCCAGACACTCTCGCCATAGTGCGTTTCGCGCGCGACGTAGTTATGGTGGCAGTTCACCGCCTCGGTCGTAACGTTGAACGCGGGCAGGTGGCGCCGCAGCGCTTCGAGCACCAGGTCCATCATCTCGGCGCGATTGGCGCGCGCGTAGTCCTGCGCCCAGCCCACCGCGCCGACGTAGTCGTCGAAGTGCTGCGCGCCCTCGGAGAAGTACGCCAGGTCACGGTCGGGAAGCTGCATCTGGTGGCGCTCGGCGTCCTGTTTCGCAAGCGCGATGAAGTAGGTGCCGATGGCGTTGCCGATGCCGCGGCTGCCCGAATGCAGCATCACCCAGACGCGATTCGCCTCGTCCAGACAGACCTCGATGAAGTGGTTGCCGCCACCCAGCGTGCCCATCTGCCGCACCCAGCTCGATTTCTTGCCGACGCGTTTCTCGATGCCGGGGTGCTGCTCGAGGATCGCGCGCAGGCCGCGCTTGAAGGGCTTCGCGGCATCGGCGCGCGCATCGCGCTCATCGTGCTGATCGAAGCCGACGGGGACGTCGCGCGAAATCTGCGCGAACAGCTTTTTCAGTGAACGTTCATCGATCTCGCTGGCGGTGAGCGACAGGCGCGATGCGATCATGCCGCAGCCAATGTCTACGCCTACGGCGGCGGGAATGATGGCGCGCAGTGTCGGGATCACCGAGCCGACGGTCGCGCCGATGCCGTGGTGCACGTCGGGCATCGCCGCCACGTGATGGTGCACGATGGGAAGCTGCGAGATGTTGACCAGCTGGCTGCGGGCGCGCGCTTGCATCTCGTCGGTATAGACCTTGACGGGCACGCGGCCCTCGTGGATCTCCTGGCGGACCGGCATGGGCCGATGTCAGTCCAGCGGCAAGCCGACGTAGTTCTCCGCCAGCGTGATCGCCTTGGCGCGCGAACTCGTGACGAAGTCCAGCTCGGCGAGCTGCAAGCGGTGGTGGAATGGCGTGTCGTCGTGAAAGCGATGCAGCATCGAGGTCATCCACCAGGAAAAATGCTCCGCGCGCCACACGCGGCGCAGCGCCGTCGCCGAGTACTGCTCGAGCAGGTCGCCGCGTTGTTCCCGGTAGTGCGCTGTCAGCGCCTGCGCCAGCACCCGTACGTCGGCCACCGCCAGGTTGAGCCCCTTGGCCCCGGTCGGCGGCACGATGTGCGCCGCGTCCCCGGCGAGGAACAAGCGCCCGTACTGCATCGGCTCCACCACGAAGCTGCGCATGGCGACGACGCCCTTCTGCAGGATGCGCCCTTCGGTCAGCGTCCAGCCTTCCCGGTTGGCCAGGCGCGCGTGCAGTTCCTCCCAGATGCGTGCGTCCGGCCACTGCTTCACTTCATCGTCCGGATCGCACTGCAGGTACAGGCGCTGGATCTTCGGCGAGCGCGTGCTCACCAGGGCAAAGCCGCGTTCGTGGTGCGCGTAGATCAGTTCGTCGGTCGCGGGCGGCGCCTCCACCAGGAGGCCGAACCAGCCGAACGGGTAGACGCGCGAATATTCTGTGCGCTTGCGCGACGGGATCGCGGGTCGCGACACGCCGTGAAAGCCGTCGCAGCCGGCGACGTAGTCGCAGGCGAGTTCGCGCAGGGCGCCCGCGGCATCCCGGTACCGGATCTTCGGCGCGGCGGTCTCCAGATCCTGCAGCGTCACGTCCGTCACGCCGAACTCGAGCGGCGCGCCCGCGTCGAGCCGCGCCTTGACCAGGTCCTTGATCACCTCGTGCTGCGCGTACACCATGATGCTGCGCCCGCCGGTGAGCTCCTTGAAATCGATGCGGTGCGTGGCACCGGCGAAGCGCAGGTAGATGCCTTGGTGCACGAAGCCCTCGCGCATCATGCGCTCGCCCACGCCCGTCTCGTTGAGGATGTTCACGGTGCCCTGCTCCAGGACGCCCGCGCGCAGCGTGGCCTCGATCTCCTCGCGACTGCGCGTCTCCAGCACCACCGACTCGATGCCTTCGAGGCGCAGCAGGTGCGCGAGCAGCAGGCCCGCGGGGCCCGCTCCCACGATACCGACTTGTGTGCGGTTAATCACGTCTCGCCCGGACTAAGACGTCGTACCATCTGTTCGCAACAGCATGCGGCCATTCTATCGCCGCCCTTCAAGGAGTCGATCATGCGCATTCTCAATATTGCCCTGCTCGGTGGATTGCTCGCTGCGTCGCCAGCTTGGGCGCAGCAAGTCGACCAACTGCAGAATATTGTCCAGGGCGAATTTCGCCTGCTGTCCGAGGACCTGGGCGCGGCGCTCAGCTACCACGCGCAGATCCCCGCGGAACCTCTCGGCATCACCGGGTTCGACATCGGCGTGGGTGTGACGGCCACGAAGATGCAGAACTCGGCGATCCTGCAGCGCGTCACGTCCGACGATGCGGACACCACGATAGTCGTACCGACGATTCGCCTGCACAAGGGGCTTCCTGCCGGATTCGACATCGGGCTGACCTACGCGTCGATCCCCGGCAGCAACATCAAGTACACGGGCGGGGAGCTGCGCTACGCGATTCTCAAGGGCGGCACGGCCTCGCCGGCGCTCGCCGTGCGCGGCAGCGTCACCAAACTGAGCGGCGTCGACCAGTTGTCCCTGGACACGCGCGGGCTGGATATCTCCATCTCCAAGGGATTCGCGTTCCTGACTCCCTATGCCGGAATCGGACGCGTCTGGGTCGAGAGCGATCCGCACGGCACGGCGGGGCTGCGCACGGAGAAATTCTCCCTCACCAAGGCCTTCGTCGGCGTGGGGATGAATTTCACGGTGCTCAACCTCAACGTGCAGGCCGACAAGACCGGCGACGCCAGCTCCTACAGCCTGAAGCTCGGCTGGCGCTTCTAGAGGCCGAGCAGCCTCACGGCATTCTCCTTCAGGATCAGCGGCCGCACCTCGGGCTTGATCGGCAGCTGCGCGAATTCGGCCAGCCACTTTTCCGGCGCGAGCACCGGATAGTCCGAGCCGAACAGGATCTTGTCCTTGAGCAGCGTATTGGCGTACTGGATGAGGATCGGCGGGAAGTATTTCGGCGACCAGCCCGAGAGGTCGATGTAGACCTGCGGCTTGTGCGTCGCAACCGACAGCGCCTCCTCCTGCCAGGGGAACGAGGGGTGCGCGAGGATGATCGGCATGTCGGGAAAATCCGCCGCCACGTCATCGAGCAACATCGGATTGGAGTACTTCAGCCGGATGCCGCCGCCCCCGGGCGTCTGCGCGCCGACGCCCGTCTGCCCGGTATGGAACAGCGCCGGCAGTTTCGCCTCGGCGATCACCTCGTAGAGCGGATAGGCCAGGGGGTCGTTGGGATAGAAGTCCTGCACTGAAGGGTGGAACTTGAAGCCGCGCACGCCGAAGTCCTTGATCAGCCGGCGCGCCTGCTTCACCCCGTCGGCGCCGCGGTGCGGGTTGATGCTGGCGAAGGGAATCGCCACGTCGGCATTCTTGTGCGCGAGCTCGGCGACCTCCTCGTTGGTGATGCCGCGGCTCGCGCCTTTCTCGCCGTCCACGGTGAAGACCACGAAGGCCATCTTCAGCTTGCGGTACATCTCCGCCATCTCGGGCACGGTCTGGTGCTGCGGCGCGTAGCGGAAGTAGTTCCCCATCGCCTGCTGCGACTCGGTCGGCGTGTCGCCGACGCGCAGCGCGGATTTCCAGGCGTGGGTGTGCACGTCGATGGCGACCAGCGCATCGACGTTCATGCCGCCCTTCTCTGCCATCGTCGAGGATCCTCGCTCGGTTGGAAGATCCGCAGGAAGGGGGCTCAAACCGCGGCCTGACCGGCAGGCCGATGCGTCAGGCGATACACCTCCGTCGGATCGATTCGATGGTAGCCGACGTGCTCATGCGCCGCAATCCGCGCTCAATCGTCGTCGTCGCCGTGGTGATGGCGCCGGCCGCGCGATACGTGGCGCGGCATCTCGCAGGCAAAGTTGGTGGCGTCCTCGATGCTCCCCTCGCCCTTGTAGCGAGCCTGCTCGGGATACGCGCACAGGGGCCGGGTTCGGCCCGGCCACGGCGTGCCAGCCGGTGCGGAAGCAAGCAGGCTGTCCGGCGCATCGCCCTTTTCCACCCAGTTGACCAGCGCGGTGAAGGCATCAAATTGCGAGGTCGACGGGCCGCCGCCGCAGTGGTTCATTCCCGGCACGAGGAATATGCGCGCGAATTTGCGCGTATCGCGCAGGCCGCCGTTGCGCTCGATGAGAGTGCGGTACCACTTGAGGTGGTACTTGGTCGAAAACACCGGATCGGCCTGGCCGGTGTAGAGGATCAGCCTGCCGCCGCTCTTGCGGAACTGCCGGTAGTCGGAGCCGCCAGTGCCCATGAAATCCATCGCCGATTCGGCATAGGGCCCGTAGACATCGAAGATCTTCGGCGCGTCCGTGTCCATGTTGAAGCTCAGCATCCAGGGCACGAAGGCGTCATTGAGACCGGCGAAGCCGGGGTTTGGCCCGGCGCTGGCGACGGTGGTGCTCCCGCGCAAATCGGTACCGCCGGTCGCCGAGTTGGGGGGCGTGGTGAAGATGAACGGCAAGGCACCGCCGCCCAGGGTCACGTTGAGCGCGGTGTTGCTGGGATAGGGAAAGAGCGGCCCGATCTTCCAGATGCGCCAGCCGGAAGCCGCAATCCCCGGGTCCCAGAACCAGCCCGCGTACAGCGCCTTGCCCTGCGAGTTCTTCGCACCGCCGAATACCTTCTCCAGCGCCGTGACCTGCGCCGCCGACAGCACACCGCTGCCCGAGGGTCCCAGCGTGTCCGGGTCGAAATCGCAAGCCGAGGGGTTGAATACCATGCCGTCGGCCAATCCGTCCTTCGCGTCGCACTCCGCGAGGATGGCGTTGCCCACTGCCGCCAGCTCCGCGTCCGTGAACGAGCTCGCGAGGTCGGGATTGCCGAAAGGCGTGCTTGCCCGTGCTGCTGCCGCGAATGCTTGCGTGTCCCAGGCCTCCGCGACCGCCGCCCTGGGCAGATCCATGCCGGGGTTGCCCGACACGATGCCGTCGAATACTTCCGGGTAGCGCTGGGAAAACATCAGGCCCTCGCGACCCCCCTCGGAGCAGCCAGTGAAGTAGGAATACCGCGGCTGGCCGCCGTAGAACTTCTTCATGACTGACTTGGCCGCCAGCGCGGCGCGTGCCGGGCCGCTGTAGCCGTAATCGCTGCGCGCCTGTGGATCGAAGGCGAACTGGAAGGACCCCGCAAGCGGCGAAGTGTTCACCGCATTGTCATGCCCGCTGTCGGTGGACGCCACCGCATAGCCCTGCCGGATCTGGGGCGCGTCCGCATTGCCCAGCGCTCCGTCAGTGCCGCCGCCGCCCTGGAAGAGGAATCGCTTGTTCCACTCTGTCGGCATGCGCAGGTGAAAGCGGAGGGCGTAGCGCTGCCCGTCCACGGGCCCGGTGCGCTCGTCGATCGCACCGATCACTTCGCAATGCTCCGGCAAGGACTCAGTCGCCGCGTTGAGTTGCGCGAGCACGATGCGCGCCTGCGGCAGGACGGCGCCCGCCAGCGCGGCGCAGCCGGCCGGCCCCGGCGCCGCGTTCCTGGCGCTGGTCGGCGCCGCCAAACCGAGCAGCAGGGAAAGTGAGAGGCTTCCACCAAGCAGGGCGCGATTCATGTGTCTCTCCTCCTTTTCAAACTTTACCGTTCGGTCCGTTTAAAACTGGCGCAGTATAGCTCCGGCCACAATGGCGAAGTCAATAGGGTCCGGGCCACGTTGACAGTTGGACGCGGCCCCACTACAAAGTGGTTCGTGAAAATGCTGCTGTGCACATAGGCGCCGATGCCGCGCAAGACGCGCTGGGAAAGCGTGCGGCGTACCGCCGCCGAACTGTTTGCCGCAAGCGGCTATGCGGCCTCCAGCCTGAGCCAGCTTGCCCGGCTCGCGCGGCTGTCGAAGCCCGGCATTTACTATCACGTGCGCGACAAGGAAGAGCTGCTTTTTCGCATCTGCGAGAGCACGATGGCAGTGCTGCTGCAGAGCGCGCAATTGGCGGCGGGCAGCGGCCGCGACCCGGTGGCGAAGCTGCGCCAGATCATCCGCGCGCATGCCAATCACTACTGGGACCACTCCTGGGACCTGGTGATCCTCTTCGGCCAGAGGCGCTACCTGTCGCCGGTGCGCCAGCGCCGCATCATCGCGCTGGAGCGCGTGTACCTCGACCTGGTGCGCGCAATCATCCGGGACGGTGTGCGCAGGCGCGTCTTCCACCGGGTCGATCCGTCGGTGGCCACCTTCTCGCTGTTCGCGATCCTCAATACCTTGGATAGCTGGTACGACCGCAAGGGCGCCATGCGCCCAGAGGCGTTGGTGCGGCAGATCGAACGGCTGTTCTTTGGCGGCCTGGTGGTGCGCACGCGCCGGCGCGCGCACGGCTGACTGCGCGCGGCTCAGGCCGCGGCGACGATCACCTCGGGCGCACGCGGTTCGGCGTAGAGGATTTCCACCAGATCGGCGCGCGTGCGGAGCACCGCGCGCTGGTTGATCGAGCCCTTGTCGGTCACCTCGCCCGCGTCGATGGAGGGCGGCTCCTCCAGCAGCAGCGCGCGCGCGATGCGGTTGGAGCTGCCTGTGCTGTCCGCGGCCAGCCGGTCCAGCGCTCGCTGCAGGTGCACGCGCAGCGCGTCGCGCGTCATCTCGCGGCTCGCCTGCGCGCTGGGAAAAACGAGCGCGCAGACTTCGTCTCGGTCGTGCCCGGTGATCACGCTGTCCTGCACGTACGGCGCGCCGGCGGCGCCGAGCCTGGCCCGCAGCGGCCCCACGCTCACCCAGGTGCCGGTGGTGAGCTTGAAATCCTCGGCGAGGCGCCCGTCGAACTCGAGCCCGCCCGCCGGATCCTCCGGGTCGAGGAAGCTCATCGCGTCGCCGGTGCGGTAGTAGCCCTCCTCGTCGAACGCCGCCCGCGTGAGCTCGGGCTGGCGCCAGTAGCCGGGCGTGATGCCCGGGCCGCGAAAGCGCGCTTCCAGCTTGTCGTTCACCGGCGCGAGCTTCATCTCGAGGCCGTCCACCGGCAGCCCCACGGTGCCGGCGCGCGCGGCACCGCGGTTGGTGCTCATGGCGAAGGGCGCGGTCTCGGTTGCGCCGTAGCCGGTGATCCACAGGATGCGCTCGCCGCAGGTCTCTGCGGCCAGCGCCTCGTAGGCCTCCCACACCGGCTGCGGCAGCACGGCGGCGGCGTACTGCATGAGGCCGAGCCGACCGAAAAACGTCTTGCGCAGCACTTCGTCCGTGCGCAGGTGCGGCAGCAGCGCCTCGTAGCCGCGCGGCACGTTGAAATAGATCGTCGGCCCCACCTCGCGCAGATTGCGCACGGTCTTTTCGATCAGCCCCGGAACGGGCTTGCCTTCGTCGATGTAGAGCGTGCCGCCGTGGTAGAGCACGATGCCGATATTGTGGTTGCCGCCGGCGGTGTGGTGCCAGGGCAGCCAGTCGACGAGCACCGGCGCCACCTCGGTAAGATAGGGCAGCGCCTGCGCGAGCATCTGCTGATTCGAGCAGAGCATGCGTTGGGTGTTGATCACCGCCTTCGGCTCGCCAGTGGAGCCGGACGTGAACAGGAACTTGGCGATCGTGTCGGGCCCGGTGCGCGCGTGTGCCTCGTCCACCCGGGCCGAGGGCGCGAGCGACTCCAGGCTGGCGAATCGCTCGCCGAAGATCACCTCCGTGCCCTTCGGCACTGCCGCGCCGATGGCCTTGGCAAAGCGCGCCTCGTCCTGCGCAAACACCAGACCGGGCGTGGCGAGGCCGAAGACGTAGCGCAGCTTGGCGTAGTCCTTCGACAGGAGCGAGTATGCGGGCGACACCGGCGCGCAGGGCACGCCCACATGCATCGCCGCAAGCGCGAGGAGCAGGTGCTCGAGGCTGTTCTCCGAGAGGACGGCGACGGGACGTTCCGTGGACAGCCCGCGCGCGAGCAGCGCCTCGCCGATGCGGCGCACGCGCGCGTGCGCCTCGGCGTAGGTGAGCGTGCGCCAGCCGCCGGCGGGGTCGCGCTGCGCAGCGAATGCGCGCTCCGGCGCCTCGCGCGCCCAGCGTTCGAGGCGCTCGGTGAGGTTGCGCGGATAGGGCCCGAGGACGTGCGGCGAGCGCAGGAACACCGCGCCGTCGTCGCGGCGTATCACCGAGACGTCCGCGGCGCCGAGCGCGACGCGGCGCAGACCCGCCACGCTCATCCGGCGAGCTTGTTCAGCAGGCGCAGCAGCTCGCGCCGCTCGCCGGCGCCCAGCACCGCCGCGCGCCGGCGGTCCTCGGCGGCAACGCGCCGCTTCATCGCCGCCACTAGCGTCTCGCCGCGCGGCGTGAGGTGCAGGCCCCAGGCGCGGCCGTCGTCCAGGTGCCGCCGGCGCTCCACCCAGCCACGCGCCTCGAACCAGTCGGCGAGCGCCATGGCGCCCGAGCGCGCGATGCCGAGCACCCGGCCAAGCACGCTCTGGTTGATCCCCGGGTTGGCGCCGATCACCACCAGGGCGGTGAACCGGGGCGGCGTCACCCCGACGCCGCGCGTGGCAGCATGGAAGGCGAGGAACATGGCCACCTGCGCCCGGCGCAGGGAATAGCCGAGCAGCTCGTCGAGCACGCCGTAGTCGAGCCCGGGCACGCGCGCGATGGGCGCGAGCGTGCGCGGGCGGTGCGGCGAAGGCGGGCGTTTCATCGTTGACCGGGAGATTGTAATGGTCTATAACAGTCTCCGGAAGCCCATCCCTCTTGGAGGAGGAAATCATGACGCAGCGC
>JAABQT010000003.1 GCA_011391295.1 Betaproteobacteria bacterium | reverse complement strand
CGGCCGTCGCGCGTCCTGCCGCCGACGATCCTGCCCTTCGCGTCGCGCGTCGCTTCCACGTCGGCCGGGTTGATCCATTCGCGCCGCCCCTGCGCCTCGCTGTAGTAGGACTCGGCCAGCACCATGCCCTGGGTGAGCAGGTTGGTAAACGGCTCGTCGACGGCGAGCAGTCCTTCGCCTTTCAGCGCACGCGTGAAGAAGCGCGAGTACAGCAAGTGCAGGATGGCGTGCTCGATGCCGCCGATGTACTGGTCGACCGGCATCCAGTGCCCGGCGCGCGCATCGAGCATCGCGCCAGCGTTGTCCGGGCAGGCAAAGCGCGCGAAATACCAGGACGAATCGACGAACGTGTCCATGGTGTCGGTTTCGCGCTTCGCCGGCTTGCCGCAGGACGGACAGGTGGTCTGGTAGAACGCCGGCAGCTTCGCCAGCGGATTGCCGGTGCCGTCGGGCACCAGGTGCTCGGGGAGCTTCACCGGCAGATCCTGGTCGGGCACCGGCACCTCGCCGCAGGCGGTGCAATGCACGATGGGTATCGGGCAGCCCCAATAGCGCTGGCGCGAGATGCCCCAGTCGCGCAGGCGCCATTGCACCTGTTTCTCCCCCAGACCCTTCGCCTTCAGGTCGATGGCGATCGCGTCCACCGCCGCCTGGTAGGCGAGGCCGTCGTATTTCCCCGAGTTCATGCAGGTGCCGTACTCGGCGTAAGCGGCTTGCCAGGGCTCGGGCACCGCGTCGCCCGCAGGATGGCGGATCACGCACTGGATCGGCAGGCCGTATTTCAGCGCGAAGGCGTAATCGCGCTCGTCGTGCGCCGGCACGCCCATCACCGCACCCTCGCCGTAGCCCATCAGCACGTAGTTGCCGACCCACACCGGCAGCCGTTCCCCGGAAATCGGGTGCGTGCAGTAAAGGCCGGTAGGCATGCCCGTCTTTTCCATTTGCGCGAAATCGGCCTCGGTGACCGCGCCGCGCTTGCATTCCTCGACGAAGGCGGCCAGTTGCCTATTTGTTTTCGACGCATGAACCGCAATCGGATGCTCGGCGGCCACCGCGCAGAAAGTCGTGCCCATCAGCGTGTCGGCGCGCGTGGTGAACACCCACAGCATTTTCTTCTCGCCGCCGAGCTCATACGCAAAGGCGAGGCGCACGCCCTCCGAACGGCCGATCCAGTTCTTCTGCATCAGCTTGACCTGCTCGGGCCAGCCGTCCATCCCGTCCAGCGCGCCCAGCAGCTCCTCGGCGTAGGCGGTGATGCGGAAGAAGTACATCGGGATCTCGCGCTTTTCCACCGGCGCGCCGGTGCGCCAGCCGCGCCCGTCGATCACCTGCTCGTTGGCGAGCACGGTCTGGTCCACGGGATCCCAGTTCACCACGCCGGTCTTCTTGTAGGCGAGGCCCTTGCGGAACAGGCGCGTGAACAGCCACTGGTTCCACCGGTAATACTCGGGGCTGCAGGTGGCGAGCTCGCGCTCCCAGTCGAGCGCGAAGCCAAGTCCCTGCAACTGGCGCTTCATGTAAGCGATGTTGTCGCGGGTCCATTTCGCCGGCGGCACCTTGTTCGCCATCGCCGCGTTCTCCGCCGGCAGGCCGAACGCGTCCCAGCCCATCGGCTGCAGGACGTTGCAGCCGCGCATGCGGTGGTGCCGGGTGAGCACGTCGCCGATGGTGTAATTGCGCACGTGCCCCATGTGCAGCTTCCCCGAAGGATAGGGAAACATGGACAGGCAGTAGAACTTGGGCTTGGCCGGATCCTCGAGCGCGCGGAAGGATTTGCGGGCTTCCCAGAAGGCCTGCGCCTCCTGCTCGACGCTCCGGGGATGGTATTGAGGCAGCATCTGTGACGTAGTGCGCGGCAGGCGCGGATTCTAGCGCATCCACCCCGCGCCAAGTCCCGTATAAGCTTGCATTCACGCAATCGGAGGACTCGATGAAACGCTATGTTGCAATCCTCGGCGCCGCGCTCTTTTCGACCGCGGCCGGACTGGCGCAGGCCGCGCCGGCGGCGGTGGTGGAGGGCGTGCAGATGCCCGCCTGGGTGGAGCGCGCGGGCGTCGGCGCGACGCGCCGCCTGCCGATCGCGCCCGGCATGGAGCTGCGCGGCGGCGATGAAGTGCGCACCGGCGCGGGCTCGCGCGTCCACATCAAGCTCGCCGAGGGCAGCCTGGTGAAGCTGGGCGAGAACGCTTCGCTGCGCATTATCGACATCGCAGCGGACCGCGGCGGCTTGTTCAAGGCAGCGCTCAATGTGCTGGAAGGCGCGTTTCGCTTCACCACCGATCTGCTGGCGAGGGAGCGGCGCCGCGAGGTCAGCATCCGCGTCGCCACCGTCACCGCCGGCATCCGTGGTACCGACCTGTGGGGCAAGTCGAGCGTGGAGCGGCAGGTGATATGCCTGATCGACGGCAAGATCGAAGTCGGCGCCGAAGGCGAGAGCCCGGTGATCATGGACCAGCCGCGCCAGTTTTATCGGCGCGACAAGGGCCAGACCCAGCCGGTGGGATTCGTCGATGCGGTGCAACTCGCACAGTGGGCGCGCGAAACCGAGATCGAGGATGGGCGTGGCGCGGCGCGCAGCGGCGGCAAGTGGCGCGTGACGCTGGCGCGCGTGGAAACGCAATCCGAGGCGCTCGCGGTGTACGACACGCTGCGCACCGCGGGCTACGCCGCGGAGATCTTCCCGACCAGGGCGGGCGAGCAGCGCGTGTACCTGGTGCGCATCTCGCGCCTCGCCAGTAAGGCGGACGCCGAGGCGCTCGCCGCTCAGTTGCGCGGCACCGCCGGGGTGCAGGAGCCGAGGGTTTCGGGCTAGGCCCGGGCGGATTTTGTTGATAGGGTGAGGGCCTCCAAGGAGGCCCTCATGCTTTTTGCGCGACTGATTGCCGTACTGCTCGCTTTTTCCGCGACGCTCGTCCAGGCGCAGGCCTGGCCCTCCAAGCCGGTGCGCATCGTGGTGGCTTTCGCCGCCGGCGGCTCCACCGACGTCGCCGTGCGCAGCATCCAGGAATCGCTGTCGCGCTCGTTCGGGCAGCCGGTGATCGTGGAGAACCGGCCTGGCGCGGCGGGCAACATCGCCGCCGACTATGTGGCCAGACAGCCCGCCGATGGGTACCTGGTGCTCGCTTCGGCCGATTCGCTCGCCTCCAACCCGCACCTGTTCAAGAACCTGTCCTTCGATCCGGCGAAGGATTTGGTGCCGGTGGTGCAGTTGACGCGTCAGCCGGTGGTGCTCGCGGTGCATCCGTCCGTTGGCGCGAGCAACGTCGCGGAGCTGATCGCGGCGGCGAAGGCGAAGCCGGGAATGGGCTACGCCACTTCCGGCGCGGGCTCGATCCAGCACATGGCGGGCGAATGGTTCGCGCAACTCGCCGGCATCAAGTTGACGCACGTGCCCTACAAGGGCGGCGGGCAGGCGGTCACCGATCTGGTCGGCGGCCAGGTGCCGATCGGCTCGCTCGGCAACACGCCGCTGCTGCCGCACCACCGCGCGGGTAAGATCAAGATCATCGCGCAGACCACCGCCTCGCGCTCGGCGTCACTCGCCGAAGTGCCGACCTACCAGGAAGCCGGCATGCGCGGGTTGGTGCTGGAGCAATGGCTGGGATTGTTCGTCGCCGCCGGCACGCCGCCCGAGATCACGGCGCGCATCGCGAGTGAAGTGAGCAAGGCGCTCGCGGAGCCTGCGGTGAAGGAGCGCTATGCGAAGCTGGGTTTGGAGCCGGTGGGGGGGACGCCGGCGGATATCCAGCGGCAGTACCGCGAGGACTATGCTAAGTACCGGCGGCTGATCAGGGACCTCGGCATCCGGCTGGAATAGCGTAGATCTATCTACTCTGAAGTGCCGCTGTGCCAATAGAACCCTGCGATTGGCTGTGAAGCGCTTTGAGGCAAAGCTACAATTGGAGGCGAGGAACGTCGCGTGGCAGAGCACGAAGGAAACTACTTGATGCAGTGCCTGCAAGAGGGCGTGTGCCCCGCGTGCCGCAAACCTACAGTTACAAAGTTTGGTACTGGGCGCTTCGAGGACGGGGTGTTCTGCTCGTTCGACTGCAGCGTGAAATGGCGTGAGGGCGAGTTGATTCGTAAGCATCCGGAATCGCAACCAGGAGGCAAGCGATGAATGAAGTTGTCTCCAAGAGTGCACCGACGAGCGCACCAGCTCGCGCCGACGACTTCACGGGGATTCTTCCGAGTCAAGCAATTCGGGGAATGGTGGCGAGTGACGACATAGTCGGCACGCTGCTTCGGCCGATCGAACCTGATCAAATTCAACCCGCTAGCATTGATCTCCGCCTCGGGGAATTCGCCTATCCGGTAGATACGAGCTTTCTTCCGGGCAAAGACTTGACCGTAATGGAGAAGTTGAAGCGCTTAGACCCCGATGTGGAGTCGGTGAAGCTAGATCTCAGCAAGGGCAACGTATTGGAGAAAGGCAGGATCTACGTAATTCCGCTTCTCGAGAGTGTTAATTTGCGAACGAGCGAGTTGATGGCGTTTTCCAACCCCAAGAGTTCTACAGGGCGTCTCGACATTCTCACGCGACTCCTCGCAGATAAGGCGACGCACTTTGATCAGCTAGAGGAGCGATACAGAGGGAGCCTCTACCTAGAAGTGGCGCCGCGAAGCTTCAGCGTCGTTGTTCGGACTGGCACACGTCTCAATCAATTGCGTTTTAGTCGTACGCGCGGGGAGGGCGCAAAGGCGATCCCAATGTCAGATTGGAATCAACTGTTAGACGACAGGCAGATCGTCGACCCTGTGCCGATTGATCGGAAGCGCGGTGTTTTACCGTTTACTGTGGATCTCGAGGGCTCGCGTACCGAGGGCGAGGTACTTGGCTACCGTGCCAAGAAGTACGCGAAACGTATTGACCTTGATAGACGGGACTACGACCCTCTGGAGTTCTGGGAGCCGATTATGTTTCACAAATCGTCTCCGCTCATTCTTGTTCCCGATGAGTTCTACATTCTGATGACAAAGGAGGCCATTGCTGTTCCACCAGACTACGCCGCAGAGATGATGCCCTACGACACTCGGGCGGGAGAGTTCAGGGTCCACTATGCAGGTTTCTTTGACCCCGGGTTTGGTTGGGATGTGACCACGAAACGCGCGGGTAGCAGTCGCGGGGTACTAGAGGTGCGTTCTCATGAGGTGCCGTTCTTGCTGGAGCACGGTCAAACGGTGGGATGGCTTCGCTATGAGCGCATGGCCGCCCGACCTGGCATGCTCTATGGCGGCGCTGGCTCTAACTATCAGGGGCAGGGCCTAAAGCTGTCTAAGCATTTTGCGCAGTTGCTCTCCAAGCAATTTGCGCGGCAGGGCGTCGAGCGCGAGGGTCAGCAAGTGAAGTAGTCCTAAGTCATAGCGCGGCGCAAATTTGCACCACTGCCGACGTTATAATCCGCCTGTCCGTGTCGCTGCACCTCGAACACCTCAACCCCGAACAGCTCGCCGCCGTCACGCTGCCCGAAGGTCACGCGCTGATCCTCGCCGGCGCGGGCAGCGGCAAGACGCGCGTGCTCACCACGCGCATCGCCTGGCTGCTCAGGGAGGGCAGCCTCTCGCCCGCCGGCGTGCTCGCCGTGACCTTCACCAACAAGGCGGCGCGCGAGATGCTCACGCGCCTCACCGCGATGCTGGCGGTGAATCCGCGCGGCATGTGGATCGGCACCTTTCACGGCCTGTGCAACCGCATGCTGCGCGCGCACCACCAGGAGGCCGGGCTGCCGCGCAGCTTCCAGATCCTCGACTCGCAGGACCAGCTCGCGGCAGTGAAGCGGCTGCTGCGCTCGATGAACGCCGACGAGGATCGCTTCCCGCCGCGCGACCTGCAGTACTTCATCATGGGCAAGAAGGAAGAAGGCCTGCGCGCGGGCGGCGTGCCGCTCACCGACGAGACAACGCGCCGCAACGTGGAGCTGTACGCCGCCTACGACGAGCAGTGCCGGCGCGAGGGCGTGGTGGACTTCGCCGAGCTCCTGCTGCGCAGCTACGAGCTGCTGTCGAGAAACGAGCCGCTGCGCGAGCACTACCGTGCGCGCTTCCGCCACGTCCTGGTGGATGAGTTCCAGGACACCAACAGGCTGCAGTACCGCTGGCTGAAGCTGCTGGCCGGCCCCGGCGCGAGCCTGTTCGCGGTGGGGGACGACGACCAGTCGATCTATGCCTTTCGCGGCGCCAACGTCGGCAATATGGCCGACTTCGAGCGCGACTACAGGATCGCCAAGGTGATCCGGCTGGAGCAGAACTACCGCTCGCACGGCAACATCCTCGACGCCGCGAACGCGCTCATCGCGCACAACGCGAAGCGCCTGGGCAAGAATCTGTGGACCGCAAGCGGCGCCGGCGAGCCGCTGCGCGTGTTCGAGGCACAGTCGGACGCCGACGAGGCGCGCTGGATGGTGGAGGAGATTCGGGCGCTCAAGCGCGAGGGCACGCGCCTGGACCAGATCGCGGTGCTGTATCGCTCGAACGCGCAGTCGCGCGTGCTGGAACACTCCCTGTTCTCCGCCAGCCTGCCCTACCGCGTATACGGGGGGCTGCGCTTCTTCGAGCGCGCCGAAGTGAAGCACGCGCTCGCCTACCTGCGGCTGATGGCTTCGCCGGCTGACGACAATGCCTTTCTGCGGGTGGTGAATTTCCCGACGCGCGGCATCGGTGCGCGCAGTGTGGAGGGGCTGCAAGACGCGGCCAAGGCCGGCGGCCGCAATCTCTACGAAACCGCCCTGGCCTCACCGGGCAAGGCTGCGCCCTTCGTGGCGCTGATCGAAGCGCTGCGCGAGGAGTGTGCGGGCCTGACGCTCGCCGAGCAAGTCGAGCTGGTGGTGGCGAGGAGCGGCCTGCTGACGCACTACAAGTCGGAGCGCGAGGGCGCCGACCGTATCGAGAACCTGAACGAACTGGTGAATGCGGCGGCGGCGTTCGACAGCGAGGAGCGCGCTGCCGAGGCAGGCGAAGACATGGATCCGCTCACCGCCTTCCTGACCCATGCCGCGCTGGAGGCGGGCGAGCACCAGGCGGGCGAAGGCCAGGACGCGCTGCAGTTGATGACCATGCACTCTGCCAAGGGGCTGGAATTCGACGCGGTGTTCGTGAGCGGCCTGGAAGAAGGATTGTTCCCGCACGAGCAAAGCCTGCTGGACCGGGACGGGCCGGAGGAGGAGCGCCGTCTGATGTATGTCGCCCTCACGCGGGCGCGTCAGCGCCTGTACCTGTCGTTCGCGCAGACGCGCATGCTGCACGGCCAGACGCGCTACAACCTGCCCTCGCGCTTCCTGGACGAGATTCCGCAGGGACTGTTGAAGTGGCTGACGCCGCGCTTCGCCGAGAAGCGCAAGCCGGTGTCCAATTTCACCGCCGGCAGTTTCACGCGCGCGCCGAAACGCGATCCGCGCTTTGGCGGCGCGCCGGCGGGAACCGGCGGCGCGCCGGGCGCCTATCGCATCGGCCAGAACGTGAGCCACGCCAAATTCGGCGCCGGCGTGATCGTGGACGCCGAAGGCCAGGGTACGGATGCGCGCGTGCAGGTCAACTTCGGCCGCCAGGGCGTGAAGTGGCTGGCGGTGGCGGTGGCGAAGCTGCAGGCGGCGTAGCCGGCGCGCCCTTGGACAGCGGCAGGGTGCGCTGCGCCGGGAAGCGCACCGTGAAGCGGCTGCCGGCGCCGGGCGTGCTCTCGACGTGCAGCGTCGCCTGGTGGCGCGCCAGCGCGTGCTTGACGATGGCGAGGCCCAACCCCGTGCCGCCGGTATCGCGCGAGCGGCCCCGGTCGATGCGGTAGAAGCGCTCCGTGAGGCGCGGGATGTGCTCCGCCGCGATGCCCGCACCGCTGTCCTGGACCGCGAAGCTGGCGCCCCCTGCGGATTCGCGCCAGAGGAGCTGAACCTTGCCGCCCGGCGGCGTGTAGCGGATCGCGTTGCTGACCAGGTTGCCGAAGGCGCCCAGGAGCTCGTGCTCCGAGCCCGCGAGGTCGAGGGTCGGGCTGCCATCGAGCGAAACCTCGTGTCGCTCGCCCGAGAGCGCCCGGGCGTCGGCCAGCAGGCGCTCGAGCAGCGGCCGCACGCGCACGCGCTCCGCCGCCGGAGGCGGCGCGGACTCGAGTACCGACAGCGTCAGCAGGTCGTCGATGATGCGTTGCATGCGCGAGGACTGCTCGCGCATCATGTCGAGGTAGTCGCGCCGGCGCTGCGCGTCGAGATCGAGCTCGCGCACCGTCTCGAGAAAGCCGACCAGCACGGTCAGCGGGGTGCGCAGTTCGTGCGAGACGTTGGCGACGAAATCGCGCCGCATGGTCTCTACGCGCTCGGCCTGCGTCGTGTCGCGCGACAGCAGCAGCTTTTGCTGCCTGCCATAGGGAATCAATTGCAGTGTCAGTGCGCGCCCGGCGCCGCGCTCGATGCGCACCGGCGGCGCGTCCTCGCCGGCGGCCAGGTATTCCACGAAGCGCGGCTCACGCACCAGGTTGGCGAGCGGCTGGCCGTGGTCGGCACGCCCATCGAGCTGCAGATGCATTTCGGCAGTGGTGTTGCACCACTCGATGCGGTTTTCGGCGTCGAGGATCACCACGCCGTCGGGCAGTGCCTGGGCGGCGCGGCGAAAGCGCACCAGCGCATCGGCGAGCGCCGCCTCGCGTGCCGAGGCGGCGCGCTCGTACCGGTGCAGCGCAGTGAGTACTTCGCTCCAACTTCCCGTGCCTTCGGGCACCCTGCCCGCCGCCGGCGCCTCGAGCCAGCGGGCGAGGCGCGACAGGTGCGACAGGTGATGCAGGAGCAACGCACCCAGTCCGGCGGCCAATACCCCCCAGCCCCAAGCGGCTCCGGACAGCGCGCCAGCAATGCCGGCGATCGCGGCGATCGCGGCGATCGAGGCTGCGGCGTGCCGCGCGATTTGCCTCAAGCGGCCCGCAGCGCGTAGCCCGCGCCGCGTACGGTGTCGATCAGCCGGTCATGCGCCGAGGGCTCCAGTGCCTTGCGCAGGCGCCGGATGTGCACGTCCACCGTGCGCTCCTCGATATAGACATGGTCGCCCCAGACCTGGTCGAGGAGCTGGCTGCGCGTGTAGACGCGCCCCGGGTGCGTCATGAGGAAATGCAGCAGGCGGAACTCCACCGGAGAGAGCTCGAGCCGCCGCTCCCCGGCGGTGACCAGGTGCGCCGCCGGGTCGAGCTGCAGGCCGGCGACCTCGATGCGGTCGCCGGCGTGCTGCGGCGCGCGACGACGCAGCACGGCCTTGATGCGCGCCACCAGCTCCCTGGGAGAAAACGGCTTGGTCAGGTAGTCGTCGGCGCCGGCCTCGAGGCCCGCGAGCTTGTCGGCTTCCATGGCGCGGGCGGTGAGCATCAGGATCGGCAGCTCGCGCGTGCGCGCGTCGGCCCGCAGCCGCCGCGCGAAGGCGAGGCCGGACTCCCCCGGCAGCATCCAGTCGAGCACCACCACGTCGGGCAGCTCGCCGCGGATCGAGCGCTCGGCCTGTTCCGCGTTGTCGGCGCGCAGCACGCGGTGCCCGGCGTGCTCGAGGTTCACCGCGACGAGCTCCTGGATCTGCGGCTCGTCCTCGACCACGAGGACGGTGGCGCTCATGCTTCCAGCTGCTCCGGGCTCGTATGGCGCACGTCGGTGCCCTTGACGATGTAGATCACGTACTCGGCCATGTTCTTGGCGTGGTCGCCGATGCGCTCGACCGCCTTGGCGATCCACACGATATCCAGCGCCGTCGAGATGGTGCGCGGGTCTTCCATCATGAAGGTGATCAGCTGGCGCAGGATGGAGCGGAACTCGCTGTCGATGCCGGCGTCGGCGCGGATCACCTCGGCGGCCGCCTCGGCGTCCAGCCGCGCGAAGGCGTCGAGCGAGCGCTGCAGCATGGCGATGGCGAGCTCCGCGGCATGGCGCACGTCGACCGCCAGCGGCACGCTTTGCGCGCCGCGCTCGTGGATGCTGCGCGACATGCGCGCGATCTTGCGCGCCTCGTCGCCGATGCGCTCCAGGTCGGTCACCGTCTTGGTGATGGCGAAGATCATGCGCAGGTCGCCGGCGGCGGGCTGGCGCTTGACGATCACCTGGCTGCAGTCGCCGTCCAGCGCCACCTCCATGGCGTTGACGCGGTGGTCGTCGGCGATCACCTGCTCGATCAGCGCGCGCTCGCCGGAGCCGAAGGCCTCGAGCGCGCGCCGGATCTGCGACTCCACCAGCCCGCCCATCTGCAGCACGCGCGAGCGGATCGAGTCGAGGTCGAGGTCGTACTGCTTGGAAGCGTGCTCGGTCATTTCTCCCTCTAGCCGAAGCGCCCGGTGATGTAGTCCTCGGTCTGCTTCATCTTCGGCTTGATGAACAGCTCGTCGGTGACGCCGAACTCGATCAGCTCGCCCAGGTACATGTAGGCGGTGCAGTCCGACACGCGCGCCGCCTGCTGCATGTTGTGCGTCACGATCAGGATCGTCACCTGCTTCTTCAGGTCGTGGATCAGCTCCTCGATGGAAGAGGTGGCGATCGGGTCGAGGGCCGAGGTGGGCTCGTCGAATAGCAGCAGCTCCGGGTCGGTGGCCAGGGCCCGGGCGATGCACAGGCGCTGCTGCTGGCCGCCGGACAGGTTGTAGGCGGGCTGGTGCAGCCGGTCCTTCACCTCGTCGAACAGCGCCGCATCCTCGAGCGCCTGCTCCACCTTCTCCTCGATCCCGCGGCGCGAGGTCTCGCCGCGCACGCGCAGGCCGTAGGCGACGTTCTCGAAAATCGACTTGGGGAACGGGTTGGGTTTCTGGAACACCATGCCGATCCTCATGCGCACCTCGATCGGGTCCACCGCGCTCGCCAGCAGGTCGGTGTTGTCCGGGTGCAGCACGATGCGGCCGTCGTAGCGGTTGCCCGGGTACAGGTCGTGCATGCGGTTGAAGCAGCGCAGGAAGGTGGACTTGCCGCAGCCCGAGGGCCCGATCAGCGCCGTGACCTGCTTCTCGTACACGGTCATGCTGATCCCCTTCAGCGCGCGGAACTCGCCGTAGTAGAAATCCAGCCCCTGCACCTCGGCCTTGGGCGCGAGCGCCGCCTCCCGCTCCTGCATGAGTTCGGTGTTCATCAGCTTGTCGGGTGCGGACATCTTAACTCTCCTACCACTTGATGTTGCGCCGCAGGCGGTAGCGCAGCCAGATGGCGGCGCCGTTCATGGCGAGGGTCATCGCCACCAGCACGAAGCCGGCGGCGGCGGCGTTGACCAGGAAGGCCGCCTCGGGGCGCGAAGTCCAGTTGAACATCTGGATCGGCATGACGGTGAATCCGGCGAACAGCCATTCGAAGTTGAGGAACGGCGGCGTGCTCTGCACCGGCGCGGGCGGCAGGAAAGCGATGAAGGTCAGCGCGCCGATGGTGATCACGGGTGCGGTCTCGCCAATGGCGCGCGCCATGCCGATGATGATGCCGGTGAGGATGCCGGCCGAGGAGTACGGCAGGATGTGGTAGCGCACCGTCTGCCACTGCGTCGCGCCGCAGGCATAGGATCCTTCCCGGATCGCCTGGGGAATCGAACGGATCGCCTCGCGCGTGGCGACGATCACCACCGGCAGGATCAGCAGGGCCAGCGTCAGTCCGGCCGACAGGACGCTCTGGCCGAAGTCGAACTGGTAGACGAACAGGCCGAGCGCCAGCAGCCCGTAGACGATGGAAGGCACGCCGGCGAGGTTGGTGATGTTGATCTCGATGATGTCGGTGATCCAGTTCTTGCGCGCGTACTCCTCCAGGTAGACGCCCGAAGCGACGCCGAGCGGCACGGCGAAGAACGCCGTGACCAGCATCACCAGCGCCGAGCCGACCCAGGCCGACAGGATGCCCGCCTGGCCGGCCTTGCGCGAGGGGAAGCTGGTGATGAAATCCCAGCCCAGCCGGGGCAGGCCGTCCAGCGCCATGTCGAGGAACAACGCCGAGAACGTGAGCACGCCGATCATCAGCGCGAGCAGCCCGCACAGGCCGAAGATCATGTCCCAGCGCTTGTGCCTGGCGATGAGCGCGCGGATCTTGCCGAGGTCGCGGGCGGGCGTCATCAATAGACCTCGCGGAAGCGCTTGCGCAACAGGTGGCCGCCGACGTTGCACGCGAGTGTGAACAGCATCAGGGTGAGACCGGCGGCGAAGATCGTCTGGTAGCCGATCGAGCCGTGCGGCAGGTCGCCGAGCGCCACTTGGACGATGAACGCGGTGATGGTCGCGGCGGGCTCGAGCGGGTTGAAGGTCAGGTTCGGCTGCTGGCCCGCCGCCACCGCGAGGATCATGGTCTCGCCCACGGCGCGCGAGATGCCGAGGATGTAGGCCGAGGCGATGCCCGAGATCGCCGCCGGCACCACCACCTTGATCGCAGTCTGGAACCGCGTCGCCCCCATGGCGTAGGAGCCTTCGCGCAGGTTCATCGGCACCGCGCGCATCGCGTCCTCCGAGATCGAGCTGACGTACGGGATGATCATGATGCCCATCACGATTCCCGCGGAGAGCAGGTTGAAGCCGGGCAGGCCGGGGTAGATCATCTGCAGCAGCGGCGTGACGAACAGCAGCGCGAAGTAGCCATAGACGATGGTCGGCACGCCGCCCAGGAGCTCGAGGAACGGCTTGGCGATCTCGCGCACCGAGAACGGCGCGAACTCCGACAGGTAGATGGCGATGATGGTGCCCAGGGGGATGGCGATGGCGAGCGCCACCGCCGAGCTGGTCAGGGTGCCCGAGAGCAGCACCATGATGCCGTAGTGGGCGTCGGTGAACAGCGGCGTCCATTGCGTGTCGGTGAGGAAATCCCAGAGCGGAACCTCCTGGAAGAAGACCACCGATTCCTTGACCAGGATGTAGACGATGCCGATGGTGGTGAACACCGACACCAGGGCGGCGAGAAACAGCACCGCCTCGATCGCGCGCTCGCGCAGCACCCGGCTGCGGCGGCGCTTGAGCCGCGCGCCGGCGGCCGCGGCATCGAGCATCGGGGACGCGGCGCCGGGGACGGCGGACATGGTGGCTATTCTAAAGAAATGAAAAGCCCGCCCGAAAGGTCTTCCGGGCGGGCTTGGGGATCAACGCCTTACAGCTTGCCTTCGCGGACCAGCAGTTCCTCGACCCGGATGCCGACCTCGTTCTTGCCGCCGAAGCCGGTGCCGAGCTTCTTCGTGGAGAAGTTCTTCAGCGCCTGGGCGTAGTGCTGCGCCGAGAGCGGCACGTAGCCGACTTCCTTGACCAGCGCCGGCGCGTGCTTGAGGTAGAACTCGATGAACTCCCTCACCTCGGGCTTGTTCATCGACTTGTCGCTGACGTAGATGAAGATCGGCCGGGCGAGCGGCTGGTAGCTGCCGTCCATCACGGTCTCGAGCGACGGGCTGACCGCCTTCGATGCGCCCTTGTTCAGGATCGGCGCCGCCTTGAGCTTGTCCTTGTTCTCGACGTAGTAGGCGAGGCCGAAGTAGCCGATGGCGTTGACGTCGCGCGACACGCCCTGCACCAGCACGTTGTCGTCCTCCGAGGCGGTGAAATCGCCGCGGCTCGACTTCTCCTTGCCGTTGATGGCATCGGTGAAGTAGTCGAACGTGCCCGAGTCGGCGCCGGGGCCGAACAGCTTGAGCGGCGCGTTTGGCCAGGACGGATTGACCTGGTTCCAGTGGGTGATCTTGCCCTGGGCAACCGGCTCCCACATCTTCTTCAGCTCCTCGACCTTGAGCTCCTTGATCCAGCTGTTCTTCGGGTTGATCACCACCGTCAGCGCGTCGAACGCCACCGGCAGCTCGATGTACTTGATGCCCGCCTCGGCGCAGGCCTTCATTTCCTTCGCCGAGATCGGCCGCGAGGCGTCGGAGACGTCGGTCTCGCTGCGGCAGAACTTCTTGAAGCCGCCGCCGGTGCCGGAGATGCCTACCGTCACCTTGATCGCGCCGCGCTTCATCTTCTGGAACTCCTCGGCCACCGCCTCGGTGATCGGGTAGACGGTGCTCGAGCCGTCGACCTTGACGATTTGCGCGTGCACGGGGGCCGCGGCGGCCAGCGCCCCGGCGATCAGCCAATATTTCATTTTCGCTCTCCTTGTGATGATGCCGCGCAGCCTAACGGCCGAATGTTGCGGCTTTATGACAGGGCGGCGATCACCAGATAGCGCGCCAGCCTGCCGGCGGCCATGAAGCCGAGCGCGGCGAGCCAGTTCACCCGCAGCCAGCCGGCAGCCACGCACAGGGCGTCGCCGACCAGCGGCAGCCAGGCGAAAAGCGTCGCCGGCGCGCCGTATTTCCTGACCAGTTCCAGGTGCGGCAGCTCCTTGCGCGGGAAAAACCGTCCCAGCAGGTACGAAGTCATCCCGCCCGCGGTATTGCCCAGGGTCGCGAGCGCCACCGCCCACGCTGCATTGCCGGGATGGAGCTTGAGGTAACCGAACAGCACCGCCTCGGAAGAAAACGGCACCACGGTGGCGGCGAGAAAGCTGGCGACGAACAAGCCGGCGAGGCCGCCTTCGGGCGTGAGCAGTGTTTCCACGGATTGGTGTGCTAGGCTTTTCGCGATGAAACGCGAAGACTATCTCGAGCGCATCCTGCGTGCGCGCGTCTACGACGTGGCGCTCGAATCGCCGCTGGAGCTCGCGCCCGCGCTGTCCAGGCGCCTGCACAACCGGTTGCTGCTCAAGCGCGAGGACCTGCAGCCGGTGTTCTCGTTCAAGCTGCGCGGCGCCTACAACAAGATGGTCAACCTGCCGCGCGCGAAGCTGGCACGCGGGGTGATCGCCGCCAGCGCCGGCAACCACGCGCAGGGCGTGGCGCTTGCCGCGCAGAAGCTCGGCTGCCGCGCCTACATCGTGATGCCGGTGACCGCGCCGAAGATCAAGGTGGACGCGGTGGCGGCGCGCAGCGCCAAAGTGGTGCTGCACGGCGATTCCTTCGACGAGGCCTACGCGCACGCGATGAAGCTCAAGCGCCGCCTTGGGCTCACGTTCGTGCATCCCTACGACGATCCGGAGGTGATCGCGGGGCAGGGCACCATCGGCATGGAAATCCTGCGCCAGTGCGAAGGCCCGATCGACGCGGTGTTCGTCCCGGTGGGCGGCGGCGGCCTGATCTCCGGCATCGCCGCCTATCTCAAGCACCTGCGCCCCGGCATCAAGATCATCGGCGTGGAGCCCGACGACGCTGACGCCATGACGCGCTCGCTCAAGGCCGGCCGGCGCGTGAAGCTCGATCATGTGGGCTTGTTTGCCGATGGCGTCGCGGTAAAGGAGGTCGGCAAGGAGCCGTTGCGCCTGTGCCGCAGGCTGGTCGACGACATGGTACTGGTCGACACCGACGAGATCTGCGCGGCGATCAAGGACGTGTTCGAGGACACGCGCGTGGTGCTGGAGCCCGCCGGTGCACTGGCCATCGCCGGCGCCAAGGCCTGGGTCGAGCGCCATGGCGCGCGCGGCAAGACCCTGGTGGCGGTGGCCAGCGGCGCCAACACCAATTTCGACCGCCTGCGCTTCGTTGCCGAGCGTGCCGAGGTCGGCGAGCACCGCGAGGCGGTGCTGGCGGTGACCATCCCGGAGCGCCGCGGCAGCTTCCGGCGCTTTTGCCGCGCGCTGGGCGGGCGCAACATCAGCGAGTTCAACTACCGCATGTCGGACCCGCGCGAGGCGCACATCTTCGTCGGCGTCACGGTGCACGATCGCGAAGAAAAGGAACGCATCGTGCGCGGCCTGCGCCGCGCGGGATTTCGCACGCTGGACATGTCGAACGACGAGGTGGCCAAGGGCCACATGCGCCACATGGTGGGCGGGCACCTGGCGCTGGCGGGCGGCGAACTGCTGTACCGGTTCGAGTTCCCCGAGCGCCCGGGGGCGCTGATGAAGTTCCTCACGGCGATGAACCCGAACTGGAACATCAGCCTGTTCAACTACCGGAACTACGGCGCCGACTACGGCTCGATCCTGGTGGGCATCCAGGTGCCGCCGCGCGAAATGGGCGAGTTCAGGCGCTTCCTCGCGCGCCTGGGTTATCCGGCGAGCGACGAGACGCGCAACCCGGCCTACCGGCTGTTCCTCAGGTGACCGCGCGCACGCTGCCGCTGGAGCGCTAGTCGCCGCGCAGGAGGCGCTCGTCGGCACTGCACACTGGCGAGGCGAGCTCGCTCGTCGGCCCGGGCGCGCCGAGGAACACAAGCTCCTGCGCGTCGCGACGGTACACGCCGCGTTCGGTCACCACGTAGTCCATCGGGACGTCCCAGGGTTGCGGGTGGATGCTCGCCATGCGCGCGAGCTCGTAGCTCACGCCGATCAACTGCGGTTTTTGCTCCAGGGCGGCCAGCGTGCGGTCGAAGAAACCGCCGCCGTAGCCGAGGCGAAAGCCCTGCGCGTCCCAGCCGTTCATCGGCAGCAGCACCGCGCTGGGCTCGAGCGCGCGCGAGCCGACGGGGTAGGGAATGTCGAGTGGCCCGCGCGCCAAGGTCACCCCGGGATGCCACTCGCGGAACACCAGGGGTGTTTTCGGCGCCACCACCACCGGCAGCGCGGTCAACGCACCGGCTGCGCGCAGCGTTTTCGCCAGATGGCGCGCGTCGTACTCGTTGCGGATCGGCCAGCAAAAGGCCACGGTGGCGGCGCGCAGGCCGGGGAAGCCGCGTTCCAGGTGACTGTCGATCGCGCGCCGGACGGCGTCCACGGTCCGCTCATCGAGCGCCATCCGGGCCGCGATCAGCCGTTCGCGCTCGGTCTTGCGCCAGGCTTTCAGTTCTTCGGGCGGCATTGCGCGTGCTATTCTTAGTGCATGATTTATAGGCGTTTCCTGACTATAGCACTGGGCTGCGTGCTGCTCGCTGCAGGTGCAGTGCGCGCAAACGACGATGCCGTGCTCGGCGCGCACGCGGCCTACCGCGCCGGCGATCCTGACAAACTCGCACGCTACGCGGCCGCGCTGCAGGGCCACGCGCTGGAGCCGTGGGCGCAATACTGGGGCTTCAGCCTGCGCATCGACGAGGCCAAGCCGCACGACGTGCGCAGTTTCCTCCAGCGGCACGCGGGGACCTACCTCGCCGACCTGTTGCGCGCCGACTGGCTGAGGGAATTCGGCCGGCGCGCCGCATGGCAGGATTTCGAGCGCGAGCTCGGACCGCTGGTGCAGGATGACCTCGAGATCCGCTGCTACGCGTGGAGCGCGCGCCTGGCGCGCGGCGACGCCGACGCCGGCGTGGAGGCGCGTACCGCCTGGCTTGAACCGCGCGAGCTGCCCGACGGCTGCCTCGCGCTCGCCGAGACGCTGCTGAAAACCGGCGCCCTCGACGCGGATGGCATCTGGCAGCGCGTGCGCGTGCTGCTGGCGAATTCCCGGATCAGTGCCGCGCGCCGCGCCCTGGGCGCCCTGCCGGTCGCGGAGCAGCCCGACGAGCCCCTGCTGACGCAGGCCGCCACCTCGCCCAAGCGCCTGCTCGAGCATCCGCCGCGCGACCTCGCGCCCCGTGCGGCGCGCGAGATGGTGGTGTTCGCGGCGACGCGCCTGGCGCGCAGCGATGCGCGTGCCGCCGCCGGGGTTCTCGAGGGCGCGCTCGGCGCGAGCTTGCCGCGGCAGGAGCGCGAATACCTGTGGGCGCGCATCGCCGCGCAGGCGGCGTTCGATCTCGACGACAACGCGCTCGAGTGGTTCGCACGCGCCGGCGCGACGCCGCTCACCGACGAGCAGCTGGCGTGGAAGGCGCGCGCCGCGCTGCGCGCCGGCCGCTGGCAGCAAGTGCGCGACGCCATCGACCCGATGTCGGCCGATGCGCGCCAGGACCTGGCGTGGACCTACTGGTACGGCCGCGCGCTCGACGCGCAGGGCGATGCGCAGGGTGCGCGCGAGCACTACCTCAGGATTGCCGGCCAGCCGATCTATTACAGCCTGCTCGCCACCGAGGAGCTGGGCGGCGAGGCAACCTTGCCGCCCCACCACGAGCCGAGCGAAGCGCAGGTCGATGTGGCACGGCGCGAGCCCGAACTGGTACGCGCGCTGGAACTGTTCCGTCTTGGCCTGCGCACCGAGGCGACCAGCGAGTGGATCTTCGCCGTGCGGCACATGGACGACCGGCGCCTGCTGGCCGCGGCCGAGCTGGCACGCCGGGCGGGCGTGTACGACCGCGCCATCAATACCGCGGGCCGTACCGAGCGCCTGCACGACTACCGCGTGCGCTACCTGGCGCCGTTTCGCGGCGTGTTCAAGGAATACGCACTCGCCTACGAACTGGAGGAAGCCTGGGTACTTGGCCTGGTGCGGCAGGAGAGCCGGTTCATCGTCGATGCACGCTCGGGCGCCGGTGCCACCGGCCTGATGCAGCTGCTGCCGCACACCGCGCGCTGGGTGGCGCAGCGCATCGGCTACAAGGGCTATACGGCAAAGCGCGTCGCCGAGGTCGAAACCAACGTGACGCTCGGCACGCGCTATCTCAGGTACGTGCTCGATGGCACCGGCCATCCGGTGCTCGCCTCGGCCGCCTACAACGCGGGGCCCAATCGCGCGCGCCGCTGGCGGCCCGCGCAGGCGACCGAGGGCGCGATCTTCGTCGAATCCATTCCGTTTTCCGAAACGCGCGAGTACGTGAAGCGCGTGATGGCGAACACCGTGCATTACGCCCTGCTGCTGGAAGGCCGCAGCGCCTCGCTCAAGCGGCGCATCGGCATCATTCCGGGCCGCGACGCGCTGGCGCTGCCCGACGACGAGCTGCCATGAAGCGGCACGAGAACGTCCTGGTCGTCGGCGGCTCGGGCTTCGTCGGCCGGCACCTGGTGGCGGTGCTGGCGGCGCGCGGCGCGCACGTCGTCGTGCCGACGCGGCGGCGCGAGCGTGCCAAGCACCTGATCTTGCTGCCCACGGTGGAGGTGATCGAGGCCGACCTCGACCAGCCAGGCGAGCTGACGCGGCTCGCCGACGGTTGCGACGCGGTGGTGAATCTCGCCGGCGTGCTGCACAGCCGGCGCGGCCGGCGCGACGAGCGCGGCCCCAACGACTACGGCCCGGATTTCGCGCGCGTGCACGTGGAGTTGCCGCAGGCGGTGGTGAATGCATGCCGCGCAGCGGGCGTGAAACGGCTCTTGCACATGAGCGCGCTGGGCGCCGACCCCGGCGCTCCCTCCGAGTACCTGCGTTCCAAGGGCATCGGCGAGCGGGTGGCGCTCGCCGCGGAAGACCTCGCCGTGACGGTGTTCCGACCGTCCGTGATTTTCGGGCCGGAGGATGCCTTTCTCAACCTGTTCGCGCTGCTGGCGAAGTTCCTCCCGGTGCTGGTGCTTCCCTGTCCCCAGGCGCGTTTGCAGCCGGTGTACGTGGGCGATGTGGCGGCTGCGTTCGTGGCCGCGCTCGATGAGCGCGCGTCCTGCGGCGAGCGCTACGATCTCGGCGGCCCGCGCGAATACACGCTGCGGGAGTTGGTGCAGGCGGTGTGCGCGATCACCGGCCGGCGCCGGCAGGTGATCGGCCTGGGTGCCCGACTCTCGCTCGCGCAGGCACGCATGATGGAACTCCTGCCGGTCAAACTGATGACGCGCGACAACGTCCTGTCGATGCAGGTGCCCAGCGTGTGCGCGGGGCCGTTTCCCTTCGGCATCGCGCCGTCGGCGCTCGAGGCGCTGGCCCCGGGCTGGCTCGCGCCCGCCGGCGCGCGCGTGCGCTATCCGCACCTGCGCCGCCACGCGAGGCGCTGATGGCAGTGCCGCTGCTGGTCATCGGCAACAAGAACTACTCCTCCTGGTCGCTGCGGCCGTGGCTGGCGATGAAGGTGCTCGGCATGCCATTCCAGGAACTGCGCATCCCCCTCTATGGTGCGAGCTCGAAGCAGGAGCTCCTCAAGCATTCGCCCACGGGCAAAGTGCCCTGCCTGGTGGATGGCGCAACGCGGGTGTGGGATTCGCTCGCGATCCTCGAAACCCTGGCCGAGCGCGATCCACGCGTGTGGCCGGCGGACGCGGCGCTGCGAGCGCGGGCACGCTCGATTTCGGCCGAAATGCACTCGGGCTTTCCCAACCTGCGCCAGCACATGAGCATGAACATCCGCAAGCGCCATCCGGGCAAGGGGCGCACGCCCGAAGTGCTCGCCGAGATCGCGCGCGTCAAGGAAATCTGGAGCGAGTGTCGCGGCCCGTTCCTGTTCGGTGCTTTCTGCGCAGCCGACGCCATGTACGCGCCGGTCGTGCTGCGCGTTCGCACCTATGCAGTCGAGCTGCAAGGGGCCTGCCGCGCCTACGCCGACGCGGTGCTCGCGTTGCCCGCACTGCAGGAGTGGATTGGCGACGCGGAGCGCGAGACGGAGTCGCTGGCGCAATTCGAACAGTACGCGTGAAGGCTTACGTCGTCGGCGGCGCGGTGCGGGACGAACTGCTCGGACTGCCGGTCGTGGATCGCGACTGGGTGGTGGTCGGCGCCACGCCGGAAGAAATGGCACAGGCGGGATACCGGCCGGTGGGCAAGGACTTCCCGGTATTCCTGCATCCGCAGACGCACGAGGAGTACGCGCTCGCGCGTACCGAGAGGAAGAGCGGCCGCGGCTACAAGGGCTTTACCGTGTACGCCGCGCCCGAGGTGACTCTCGAAGCCGACCTGGCGCGGCGCGACCTCACCATCAACGCCATGGCAAAGGACGAGGCGGGGCGCCTGGTCGATCCGTTCGGTGGGGAGAAGGACCTGCGTGACGGTGTACTGCGCCACGTGAGCGAGGCATTCGAGGAAGACCCCGTGCGCATCCTGCGCGTGGCGCGCTTCGTCGCGCGACTCGGTTTTCGCATCGCCGAGGAGACGCAGGCGCTGATGCGCCGCATGGTGGAGCTGGGCGAAGCCGACCATCTGGTCGCCGAGCGCGTGTGGCAGGAGTTCTCGCGTGGCCTGATGGAGAAGCATCCGGCGCGCATGCTCGAAGTGCTCGAGGGTTGCGGGCTCGCTGCGCGCCTGTTGCCCGAACTGAGTGCGGATCGCGCTGCGCTCGAGCGCGCAGCGCTGGCGGGTGCGCCATCGGCGGTGCGCTTTGCGGTGCTCACATGGGGCCTGGCACCCGAGGTGATCGAGGCGCTGTGCGATCGAATCCGGGCGCCGAACGAGGAGCGCGAGCTGGCGGTGACGGCCAGCCGATGCAAGCCCTTGCTCGGCGCGCAGACACCGGGGCAGCTGGTGGGTCTGCTCAAGCGCGGCGATGCCATTCGCCGGCGCGATCGCTTCGAGCTGTTACTCCAGGCAGCGCGGCTCGCGCAGCCTGATCTGAAACTCGAATTAGTGAGGAAAGCGCTCGACGCGGCGGCGTCCGTGGATGCCGGCGCCATCGCGCGCGAAGCACCCGGGAACATCGCGATGCGGGTCGAGCGTGCGCGCGAGCAGGCGATCGCATCGGCGCTGCGAGACGAGGTCTGAGGGCGTAAACTGATCATCTACCAAGTGCGACCGGGTAAGGAGTCGAAGTGAAAGCCAAAAAGGTGAAGGCAAAGAAGGAGAAGGAATCCTCCAGCGTTTTTTTCAGAAATTTGAGGCCGAAATTCCTCGATTGGGAGCCGCCGACGGAGGAAGAAAAGGCGTTGCAGGTGCAAGCGCGCAAGGAAGCAAAAGCGGACGAGCTGAAAAGAGTCACTGCCCTGGCCAAGGAGCGGGATTTGGAAAAAGAGGCGGCAAGAAGGCGTTACCGGGGCGAAGCGGCCGGAAACAAGCACCGGTAATCCAGTTGGGGAAATCCTCGGCCTCGGGGCTTTGAGGCGGTCAGATCAGTCGCCCGATTCCCCAGGCGACGAGGCAAAAGAGCAGCGTGCTGGCAAACGGCAGGGAATAGTTCCTGCCGCGCATGCTGAACCTCAAGTCGCCAGGGAGCCGTCCCACGCCGAGGCGCGCGAGCCAGGGCGTGGCGATCGCCAGCACGGCGAGCGCGAGAAAGATGGTGAACAGCCACTTAATCATCGGCGTCGACAGGATAAACTCGCGCGCCCTGCACCGCCACCGAGGATTTGCGACATGATCGACCTGCACACCTGGAGCACGCCCAATGGCCGCAAGGTTTCCATCATGCTGGAGGAATGCGGCCTGCCGTATCGCGTGTTCCCGGTGAACATCGGCAAGGGCGAGCAGTTCCGGCCCGAATTCCTCGCCATCAGCCCGAACAACCGCATTCCGGGGATCGTCGACCCCGAAGGCCCCGACGGCACACCGCTCAGCCTGTTCGAGTCCGGCGCCATCCTGATCTACCTGTCGGAGAAGACCGGGAAGTTGCTGCCGCAGGCGGCGCGCGCCCGGTACGTCGCGCTGCAGTGGCTGATGTTCCAGATGGGCGGCGTCGGGCCGATGTTCGGCCAGGCGCACCACTTCCTGCGCTCGGCAAAGGAACAGGTGCCCTACGCCATCAAGCGCTATACCGATGAGACGCGGCGCCTGTATGGCGTGCTGGACAAGCGCCTGCAGAAGGCGGCCTTTCTCGCCGACGAGTATTCCATCGCCGACATCGCCACCTTTCCCTGGGTGGCGCGCCACGAGTGGCACAAGGTGGACCTGAACGAATACCCGGTGGTGAAGCGCTGGTTCGACCTCATCGCGGCACGGCCGGCGGTGGCGCGCGGCATGGCGGTGCCGACACCGCCGTAGCCTCGCGCTACCGCGCCTGCCTGGCGTACTTTGCCAGGAAGGCGTTGATGTCCTCGATGCGCAGCTGCGGCTCTCCCGGCACCGGCTTGGTGCCTACGACCCGGTTCATCCATTCCATGTTTTCCTGCATGCGCGCCACCACCGCGGGCCACTGCTTGGCCGTGTAGCGTTGCGGGTCCGGCAGCACGTGGCACTGATTGCAGGCGAGGCGAAACGACTCGCCCGCCGCGCGGTAAGCCTCGGGATATTTCTTCGGATTGAGCGGCTTCTGGCCGTTTTTCTGCAGGTAGGCGACGAGCACACCGGTTTCCTTCGCGCGCGGCGCCTTCACCCCGGCCATCATGTCCGCCATCAGCCGACCCAGGTTGCCCTTGCCCTCCATGCGCAGCACCATGCGCTCGACGATGGTGGGCCATTTCTCCGCGTGGTGCATCGCCGGATTGGGCAGGTTGTGGCATTGCACGCAGTACTGAATGGCAAGCCGCGCGCCTGTCGACTTCGACTGCGGCAGCTGCCTTGCCTCGAAGATCGGTGGCAGGATGCGCTCGAGCATCGGCCCGTGCGGGCTGTCCGCCCAGCGCCGCTTCGCATCGGCGATCTCGTCGGCGACGGCGGCCAGCGGCAAGGCGAGGAGCAGCAGGGCGGCGCGGCGCATGGGACTAAAGGGTATGCGAACGCTCGCCACCCGCAAAGCCGAGCAGCGGCCGACTCACGCCGCGCCCCACGGCGAGCACCTTGAACAACTCCCCCATCTCAGCGGGCGAGAGCAGCATCTGCGCCTCGGCGGCGCGCGGCGCGTAGCGCGCGGCGTCCGCGGCGTCTTGCCGCTCCAGCACCTCGGTGATGCCGCAGTTCACCAGGAACTGCGCCTGGTTGGCGTAGCCGAGGATCTCCAGCCCGCCGTCCGTCGCGGCGCGCGCCAGCGCGCTGAAGTCCACGTGCGCGGTGATGTCCTGCAGGCCCGGATGAAAAAACGGGTCGCCGTGCGCGTGGTGGCGGTAATGGCACATCAGCGTGCCCATGCCGCGCTGCGGGTGGTAGTACTCGTGCTGCGGGAAGCCGT
>JAABQT010000310.1 GCA_011391295.1 Betaproteobacteria bacterium | reverse complement strand
CGCCCGCTCGGAGGCCTCTGCGGCACTCGGAGCCTTGACCGCCCACACGACGATATCCAGTTCCGGCTCAAACGCGACCACGAACCTCGGATCCGCCGCGAGCCGGGCGTGCAGGTCGAGGGCCCCAGCGCGGCATGCCTCCAGCATCCCGGCGAACTCGCCACCGCGCACCAGCGGCAATAACCGCTGCGTCGCCCACAACGCCACGGCTGCCGCACCCGGCCGCGAGCATTCCAGGCTGATCTCGCCCAGGTGCAGGTCGCCGGAACTGAAATACGTGTATGGCGACTGGTGCTTGTAGAACTTGCCGACCGCCGGATCGCGAAACAACACGCAGCCGCAGCCATAGGGTTGTAGTCCGTGCTTGTGCGGGTCGATGACGATCGAGTCCACTTCCGCCAGGCGCTCGAACGCGGAACGTGCGGGTGGCGCGAGATTCGACGCCAGCGTGTAGTACCCGCCATACGCGCAATCGGCATGCAGGCGAAAACCATAACGCTCGCGCAGCGCCAGGATGGCAGGCAGCGGCTCGAGCGAGCCGACCGCGGTTGTTCCCAGTGTCGCGACCACTGTCCCGACGCCGCCGCGCTTCAGGCGCTCCTCGAGCGCCGAAAGATCCATCCGCGCGAACCGGTCGCACGGCACGCTCTCGAAAGGCAGCTTGAGCACGGCGCTGATGCGGCTGTGCGTGTAGTGGGCCTGTGTCGATGCCAGTACGACGCCGTCGGGTCGTAGCTGTCCGGCAACCCACAGCGCCTCGAGGTTTGCCATGGTGCCGCCGCCGCACAGGTGTCCGAGATGCGTCTCCCAGCCGAACATGCGCGCGATCTCGACAACGGCCTCTTTTTCCATCGTCGAACTCGCGCGCCCGCCATCGAGAGCGTGGTTGTTGGGGTTGATGTGCATCGCGAGCGAGTAGGCGAGGCGCGCCACCGGATGCGGCGGCTTCAGCATCTGCCCCGCATACTGCGGATGGAAGTAGGGGTAGTTGTCGTGCATGCGCACTGCCACTTCGAGCAGCACGCGGCGGAGATTGGCGGGGTCGTGGCTGGCGCCCGCGGGCGCCACGGCCGGGAGGTGCGAAAAGCCCTGCTCGAGCCGTTCGAGCGCTTCGCGCAGCAGGACGATGGAATCCTTGTCGAACTCGAATCCGGGCATGAATCGCCCTGCTGGCGGTCGAAGCCTGCGGTCTAGCCGCCCGAGCCTCCGCCCGCGGCCTCGCTCATGGTCGCCTGCATGAGGATGCCTTTCCAGGTGAGCTCGAGTCCGTTGCGCTTGCCCTTCGGCACGAGCTTCAGGCCCTCCGGCGAGATGGTCAGCATGTAGGGCGCGTCGTTCAGGACGATCTCCCGCTTCAGCGGCTTTTCGAGTTTCGTTGCCATGAGCCCTCCGTTGTCGGCAATGGAGCCAAGTATGCTCACTTCCGGCCGGATGGGGAACCGGGAGTACAATTTGTGCTCTAAAGCAGTGGTTTCAGGACGTGGGAAGGAGCTTGCCATGAACACCGATCGGCTTCGTCGCGGCTTTGCACTGGCCTTGCTCGGCGCCGCCCTGGTTGCGGCCGGCTGCGCCTCCGGCCCGCGGGTGCGGGCCGAGCGAGACAAGTCGGTCGACTTCTCCCAGTACCGGACCTTCGCTTTCGCGGATCCGCTCGGCACGGACCGCGCCGGCTACCAGACCATGGTGTCCCAGTACCTCAAGGCCGCCACGCAGCGCGAGCTCGAGGCGCGCGGGTTGCGGCTCGTCGACGCGGGCCCGCAGTTGCTCGTGAACTTTAACGGCAAACTGAGCGAGAAGTTCCGCACCACGACCGTGCCGTCGTCGTCGATCACCTTTGGTTACGGCCACGGCAGCTATTACGGCTATCGGACGGGCATCTACACCACGTGGCCGCTCTACGCGCCGGATACGCAGGTCACGGCGTATACCGAGGGCACGCTGAACATCGACGTGATCGACGCTGCGAAGAAGCAGATGATCTGGGAAGGCGTGGCGGTTGGCCGCGTGACCGACGAGACGATGGAAAACCTGAAGCCGAAGATCGACGAGGCCGTGGCCGCGATCTTCGTGAACTACCCGATCAAGTCGGCTTCACAGCTTCAGTAGTTCGCTGACCTCGCCGAAACCGGCGGAGTCCTTTGCGTATTCGAAGGTGCCGCGTTCCTTCATCTCCCGCGCGCCGCGCAGGAATGCGCCGAGCGCCGCGGTTGCAAGCGCGCTACCCACGCTCACCCGCCGCACGCCCATCTCCGATAGTTCCGCCAGGCTGTAGCGCAGGGGCTGCGTCCCCATCAGGAAATTCACCGGGCGGTCCACCGAGCGCACGATCGCCGTGATCTCCTCGCGGGTCGTGATGCAGGGCGCATAGAGCACGTCGGCGCCCGCTTCCTGGTAGGCCTGCAGCCGGCGGATCGTGTCCTTCAGGTCCGGCCGGCCGACGAGGAAGTTCTCCGCACGCGCCGTCAGCGTGAACGGGAACGGCATTGAGCGCGCGGCCTCGACCGCGGCGCGCACGCGATCCGCGGCGTGGGCCATCTCATACACGGTTTCGCCGGGCCGATTGACGGAATCCTCGATCGAGCAGCCCGCGACGCCGGCCGCCGCGGCGAGATGCACGGTCTCGGCCACGGTCGTCGGATCGTCGCCGTAGCCGTTCTCGAGGTCCGCGCTGACCGGGATGTCGGTCGCTGCGGTCAGTTGCGCCACGTGCGCCAGCATGGCCTCGCGCCCGACCCGGTTGTCCGGCA
>JAABQT010000309.1 GCA_011391295.1 Betaproteobacteria bacterium | reverse complement strand
TCGCGGCGCTTGCAGCCGGCGCGCGCTTCGCGTGGTCGCGCGAGGCGTGGCGGGCACGATGGCAGGCGCGCCTGTTGCGGCTCCCGGTCATCGGCTCGCTGCTGCTCGGCATCGGCACCGCGCGGCTGGCGAGCACGCTGGCGATCCTCACGGGCGGCGGAGTGCCGCTGCTGCAGGCGCTGGCGGCGAGCGCGAGGGTAATGGGCAACCTGCCGCTGCGCGGCGCGGTGGAGGAGGCGACGCGGCTGGTGCGCGAGGGCAGCAGCCTGCACCGAGCGCTCGACAGCCGCAAGATCTTCCCGCCGATCTTCATCCACCTGGTGTCTTCGGGCGAGTCGAGCGGGCGCCTGGCGCACATGCTGCAGCAGGCCGCCAGGCACCAGGAAATCGAAAATGGGCGGCGCATCCGCCTGCTCACCGGGATCCTGGAGCCCCTCATCATCGTGGTGATGGGGGTCGTGGTGCTGCTGGTGGTGCTGGCCATCCTGCTGCCGATCATCGAGATGAACCAGCTGGTCCGGGTGTGACGCGCGCGCGGGATCGCCCTCCTACCGCGCAATCCGGTAGTACGTCCGGTACCAATCGGTAAATCGCCGGATGCCGATTTCGACCGGCGTCTGCGGTCTGTACCCCACGGCTTTTTCCAACTCGCCGGTATCGGCGGAGGTGGCCGGCACATCGCCGGGCTGCATCGGCAGAAGCTCGAGCTGCGCCTTCCTGCCCAGGCATTGTTCCAGCACTTCAATGTAGCGCATGAGCTTGACCGGCTGGTTGTTGCCGATGTTGAACATGCGCCAGGGCGCGTAACTCGTCGCCGGATCCGGCTGCTCGCCGCTCCAGCCGGGCGCCGGGGCCGCCGGCTGCGCAATGACCCGAACAACTCCCTCGACGATGTCATCCACGTAGGTGAAATCGCGCACCATCTCGCCGCGATTGAACACGGGAATCGCGCGGCCGGCGAGGATTCCCTCGGTGAACTTGAACAGCGCCATGTCCGGGCGTCCCCAGGGGCCGTACACCGTGAAGAACCGCAGGCCCGTGCACGGCAGACCGTACAGGCTGGCGTAGCTGTGCGCCATCAGCTCGTTCGCCTTCTTGGTCGCGGCGTACAAGGAGACGGGGTGATCGACGTTGTCGTGCTCGGAAAACGGCAAGCGGGTGTTCGCGCCATACACGGAGCTGCTCGATGCGAAAACGAGGTGCCCCACGCGCGAGTGGCGGCAGCCTTCGAGCACGTGCAGGAAGCCGACGATGTTGGCATCGATATAGGCCGAGGGATTCTCGATCGAGTAGCGTACCCCGGCCTGCGCCGCCAAGTGCATGACGGCATCGAATTTGCCCGCCGCAAACAGCTCGCCCATCGGCTTGCGCTCGACGATGTCGAGCTTGTGAAACACGAACCCGGCGCGCGCGCGCAATCGCTCCAGCCGCGCCTCCTTGAGCCGCACGTCGTAGTAGTCGTTCAGGTTGTCGATGCCCGTGACCTCTTCGCCGCGATCGAGCAGGGCGTGCGACAGCGTCGAACCGATGAATCCCGCGGCGCCGGTGACAAGGACCTTCATGTCCGACCTTCCTCCCTGTAGCCGCGTGGATTATTGCTTTGCCAGCGCCATGCGTCGCGGCACATGTCGTCGAGCGTGAGCGCCGCTTTCCAGCCGAGCAGCTTGTGCGCGAGCGACGGGTCGGCGTAGGACTCGGCCACGTCTCCCGGGCGGCGGGGCTCGCGCTCGAACGGTATCGCCCTCCCGCTGGCGCGCTCGAAGGCGCCGATCGCCTCCAGCACCGAGAACCCGCGCCCGGTCCCGAGGTTGACCGTCATCCCGCGCCGTTCGCGCTGCATGGCGTTCAGCGCCGCCAGGTGCCCGCGCGCGAGATCCACGACGTGGATGTAGTCGCGCACGCCGGTGCCGTCGCGCGTCGGGTAATCGGTGCCGAACACGCGGACTTTCTGGCGCACGCCCACGGCAACCTGGGCGATATTGGGCATGAGGTTATTCGGTATGCCTTGCGGGTCCTCGCCGATCAACCCGCTCGGGTGCGCGCCGACGGGGTTGAAGTAGCGCAGTAGCGCGATGCGCCAGGCGGCGGGACCGGACGCTGCGAGGTCTTGCAGGATCCGCTCGACCATCAGCTTCGAATGGCCGTAGGGGTTGATGGGTCCGAGCGGCGCATCCTCGCGGATCGGCGCTACAGCGGCGCTGCCGTAGACCGTCGCCGAGGAGGAGAACACCAGCACCCCGACTCCAGCCTCCGCCATCGCTCCGCACAGCGTCAAGGCGCCCACCACGTTGTTGTCGTAGTACTCGATCGGTTTCTCGATCGATTCGCCCACCGCCTTGAGGCCGGCGAAGTGGATCACCGCGTCGAAGCGGTGCCGGGCGAAAACATCCCGCAGCGCGACCGGGTCGCGGACATCCGCTTGCGTGAATTCGGGCGCTTTGCCCACGATCCTTGAAATGCGGCCGATCACCGCGCGATGGCTGTTGCACAGGTTGTCGAACACGACCACGTCGTGCCCCGCCTGCATCAGCTCGACGCAGGTGTGGGATCCGATATAGCCGGCGCCGCCGGTGACCAGGACTTTCATGGCAGTCTGCACTTGTCCCTGCTTTGGACAGGTCGACAGGATAGTTGATCCCACCCGTCACCGGTGTCGAGGGTTCGGCGGTGGCTGTCATCGGTTGGCACCGAGACAGGTGCGATCAGCAAAATCACCTTCGACTGGCGCGGCGGACGGCTCGGCCGGCC
>JAABQT010000308.1 GCA_011391295.1 Betaproteobacteria bacterium | reverse complement strand
CTTTACGGCATCGCCATCGCCGCAACGTCGATGCTTTCGATGGCCGGCATCATCGTGGCGCTCGACGCCTACGGGCCGATCACCGACAACGCCGGGGGCATCGCCGAGATGGCGGGTCTGCCGGACTCGGTGCGCGAAATCACCGATCCGCTGGACGCGGTCGGCAACACCACCAAGGCGGTGACCAAGGGCTACGCTATCGGCTCGGCGGGCCTCGCCGCGCTGGTGCTGTTCGCCGATTACACGCACGCGCTGAAGGCGGCCGGCCTGACGCTGACCTTCGATTTGTCCAACCACATGGTGATCGTGGGCCTGTTCATCGGCGGCCTGGTGCCCTATCTGTTCGGCGCCATGGCGATGGAAGCCGTGGGCCGCGCCGCGGGCGCGGTGGTGGTGGAAGTGCGCCGCCAGTTCAAGGAGATCCCGGGCATCATGGCGGGCACCGCGAAGCCCGAGTACGGCGTGGCGGTGGACATGCTGACGCGCGCGGCGATCCGGGAGATGATGATCCCGTCGCTGCTGCCGGTTCTGGTGCCGATCCTCGTCGGCCTGATCCTCGGGCCGCAGGCGCTGGGCGGCGTGCTGATGGGCACCATCGTCACCGGCCTGTTCGTCGCCATCTCGATGTGCACGGGCGGCGGCGCCTGGGACAACGCCAAGAAGTTCATCGAGGACGGCCATCACGGCGGCAAGGGGTCCGAGGCGCACAAGGCGGCGGTCACTGGCGACACGGTCGGCGATCCCTACAAGGACACCGCCGGCCCGGCGGTGAACCCGCTGATCAAGATCATCAACATCGTGGCGCTGCTCATCGTACCCTTGATGGTGTGAGCACCGGGATGCGTCACTTTCAAAGGGCCGCTTGCGCGGCCCTTTTTCTTTTCAGTCTTGGCGCCGCGGCGCAGCTCGCGGCGCCCGAGATCGATAGCGAGCGCGTCGAGCGCGCGGCGGCCAGCGCGCGGCGCCACATGGTGGCGGCGGCGGACCCGCGTGCGGTCGAGGCCGGGCTGGAGATGCTGCGCGCGGGCGGCAGCGCCGCCGATGCGGCGATTGCCGCGCAGCTGGTGCTCGGCCTGGTCGAGCCGCAGTCCTCGGGCCTGGGCGGTGGCGCGTTCGTGCTGCACTGGTCGGAGAAGGAAGCGCGCGCGCGCAGCTACGACGCGCGTGAAACTGCGCCCGCTGCGGCGCGGCCCGAGCGCTTCCTCGACCGTCACGGCAACCCGGAACAGTTCATGCTTGCGGTGGCGAGCGGGCGCGCGGTGGGCGTGCCGGGCGTGCCGCGGTTGCTCGAGCACCTGCATCGCGCCCATGGCCGCCTGCCCTGGGCACGCCTGTTCGAGCCGGCGCTGCGCTTGGCCGATGGCGGCAGCGCAAAAACGCGGCGCCTGGCACGCCAGCTGGCGCACGAAGAGCTGTTGCGCGCCGGTCCCGCGGCGCGTGCGCTGTTCTACGCCGGACCGCGCATCGTGAACCGCGAGTACGCGGCGACGCTGCGCGCGTTGGCGGCGCATGGCGCTGACGCGTTTTATCGCGGCGCAATCGCGCAGGACATCGTCGACGCGGTGCGCGCGCACGAGCGGCCCGGCGACATGTCGCTGGCGGATCTCGCGGGCTACCAGGTGGTGGAACGCGCGCCGGTGTGCGGCGCCTACCGCGGCTACAGGATCTGCGGCATGGGGCCGCCGAGCTCGGGCGCCACGGGCGTGCTGCAGATCCTCGGCATGCTTGAGCGCACGGCCTTCGCGCGCGCCGCGCCCGGCTCTGCCGAGGCGGTGCACCTGTTCAGCGAAGCGGCGCGCCTGGCCTACGCGGACCGCGCGCGCTACATCGGTGACCCCGCATATACGCGCATTCCGGTGGCGCGCATGCTCGAGGCGAAGTACCTGCAGGAGCGGGCGCGGCTGATCGGCGCGCGTTCCATGAACTACGCCATGCCCGGTACGCTGGATCCCGAGACCCCGGGCACCAGCCACTTGTCCGTCGTGGATGCCGAAGGCGATGCAGTGGCGATGACCACTTCAATCGAGATGGGTTTCGGCAGCCGGATTTTCGTACGCGGCTTCCTGCTCAACAACCAGCTCACCGACTTCAGCTTCCGCCCGCAGTACCTTGGGCAGCCGGCAGTGAACCGCGTGCAGCCCGGCAAGCGCTCGCGCAGCTCCATGGCGCCGACCCTGGTGTTCGACAAGGAGGGCCGCCTGAAGATGGCGCTCGGCTCGCCGGGCGGCCTGGTGATCATCAACTACGTGGCGAAAGTGCTGGTGGCGACGCTCGATTGGGGCCTGGATATCCAGCAGGCGATCTCCTCGCCGAATTTCGGCAGCACCAACGGGCCGACCTTCCTCGAGCGCGGCACCGAGGTTGAGGAACTGGGCGACGCGCTTGCCGCGCGCGGACACGTGCTGAACTTCGCGCGGCTGACCAGCGGCCTGCACGGCATCGAGCGCGCGCCGGGCGGGTGGCGGGGTGGGGCCGATCCCCGCCGCGAGGGCATCGCGGCGGGGGATTGAGCCGCTTAGAATTTCACCACGACGCCTGCGGAGAGCAGGCTGGCGTTGCCGGGGTCCAGTTTGAAATGCTCCCACTCGATCCGTGCGCCGACGTTCTTGGTGAAGTAGTAGTCGGCCCCGATGCCCAGGGAGAGGTTGGCGCCGTCGTCCTTCGCCGAGAAGGGCAGGCCGCCGGTCAGGTCGCTCGCCTTGGCGTTCCATGCGAACAGGCCCGCTTTCGCGAATAGCCCGAGCTGCGGCGT
>JAABQT010000307.1 GCA_011391295.1 Betaproteobacteria bacterium | reverse complement strand
CGGCGATGCGCACGCGCACCGCGCCGTGGCTGCGCTCGTAGAGATCGGGGTGCGCGGCGAGAAAAGCGTCCTGTTCGGATTGGCGCAGGCCCGCCATCCCGTTCACGTAATGGTGGCCGTTGCGCTCCAGGTGCGCAAGCCCCAGCAACGACACCAGCGCCGTGTCCTGCTGCAGCGCCAGTCCCGCCTGGATGGTGAGGTCCTCGCCCGACATGAAGTAGCCCTCGCCCGCGTCGTCCGACTCGTCGATGATCACCGGCTTGTCGATGCCTTCCACCCTCGCTTCGAGCGCGCGCTGGCGCTTCACCGGCTGCTCGATGAACAGCACCGAGTCCACCAGGCGGCGCAGCCGGGGCTCGGCCTTCATCGCCGCCCAGAGCGCGGCGACGCCTTGCATGTCCTCGTACTGTTCATTGCCGTCCAGCGAGGCGTGGTAGGGCGCTTGCATGGCGTCGAGCACCGAGGCGATCGCGCCGAGGCGCTCCACGTCGGCGCGCAGGTCGCCGCCCACCTTGAGCTTGAAATAGCGGTGGCCATAGCGCGCCACCACTTCTTCGAGCGTTTCGGGCAAGCCGTCGCCGACGCGGCCCCGCTGGTCGGCGGCGGTGATCGGGTCCACCATCCCCACCGTGTGCCGCGCGGCGATGCTCACCCGCGGCTTGAGCGAGGCGAAGAACGCGCCGAGGTCCATGCCCTCGAAGCTGGCGGCGCCGACCAGGTTGGTCTGCACCGCGCGGTAAAAGGACACGCCGAGCGCGCGGCACAGGGCATCGAGCAGCGCGCGGTCGAGGAGCGCCGGGCCGTAATTCTCGACCAGGCCCCGCGACGGCGAGGAATGGGCCCAGGCCGTGCGCGCCTCATGGGCCAGGTACTGCTCGCGCGCCCTGCCGAGCGAAACGCGCAGCTGGTCGTAGTTGTCTTCGTTCGAGAGCGCGAGGTCCTTGTCGAACCATTTGGGCGCCAGCAGCTCGGCGGCCGCGCCCTCGGCCTCGCGCCCGTCCTCCAGGCGGATGCGCACGCGGGCAAAGGCCTGCGGCGACTCGGTGAGGGTCACCACGCCGAAGCGGAAAGGCATGCGCAGCTTCACGTCGCGTTCCAGCAGGTCGACGGCCGCGACGCGGAATCGCGGTGCGCCCATCTAGCGCGCCCCCGGCGCTGCGTCCAGGCGTGAGCGCTGGCGGCCCGCTGCGTCGAAGTTCGTCGGGTCGAGCCAGCGCTCGTAGGCCGCACGCAAACGCGGCCAGTCCGCGTCGATCATGGCGAACCAGGCCGTGTCGCGGTTCCGGCCCTTCGTCCACATGTGCCGGCGGAACACGCCTTCGTAGGAGAAACCGAAGCGCAACGCGGCCTTCTTGGAGGGCTCGTTCAGGTTGTTGCATTTCCACTCGAAGCGGCGATAGCCCAGATCCTCGAACACGTGCTTCGCCGCGAGGTACAGCGCCTCGGTGGCGACGCGCGTGCGCGCGATCGCCGGCCCCCACAGGATATTGCCGATCTCGATCACCCCATGCTCGGGCACGATGCGCATGAACGTCTGCCGCCCGCCGGCGACGCCCGTCGCCCGGTCGACGACGGTGTGAAACAGTGGATCCTCCGAGGTCGCTTTCTGCGCGATCCACGCGCCCAGCTCCTCGCGGCTCCCGGGCGGAACGTCGAACAGGTAGTCAAAGCTCTTCGCGTCTGCGGACGCGGCGAGCAATCCATCCAGGTGCGCCGCGGCCAGCGGCTCGAGCCGCGCGTAGCGGCCTTCGAGCACCACGCGCGACGGGCGCGGGCAGGGAAGTTTCGGCGTCACGGCAAGGCCTCCAGGATTCCCCGCAGATAGCCGATGGCGCGCGCCGCCGCCCCCGGCCCGTCGGGCACGTAGTCGAACGGCTCCACCGCGATGTCGCCGGCGTAGCCGTGGCGCTTGAGCGCCGCGAACAACGGCGCGAACCTCTGCTCGCCCTGCCCCGGGCCGCGCCGGTTGCGGTCGTTCACCTGCACGTGGGCGATGATGCCCTTGGGCAGCCACTTGTCCACCAGCGCCGGCAGCGTCTCGCTCTCCATGCGTCCGGCGGCGCTGCAATCGAGCATGCTGCGCACCGCGCGGCTGCCGATCGCTTCCACCACCGCCGCCGCCTCCTGCAGGGTGTTGATGAGCGGCGTCTGCTCGGCCGACAGCGGCTCGATGCAGTACAGCACGCCCGCCTTCTCCGCGCGCTCGGCGACCGCGGCGAAGCATTCCTGCGCGCGCGCCAGCGCCGCGGCGCGCGTGTCGCCGGGATCGATGCGCCGCTGGTGCGGCGAGCCGTGCACCAGGTAGCGCCCGCCCAGTTCGGCGCACTGCTCGATCAGCGCGAACATCATGTCGAGAGTTCTCCGGCGCACGGCGTGGTCGCGGGTGGAAATGGAGAGCCCGGCGGGCTTCACCAGCAGCCAGTGCAGGCCGGTGACCGCGATGCCCGCATCCTTGGCGGCGGCGCGCGCCGCCGCAAGCTGCGCGCTGCCCAGCAGGTGCGGCGCCTCCGACAGGGTGTAGGGCGCGATTTCCAGGCCGTCGTAGCCGAGCTTGGCCGCGTACTCGCACTGCTGCGCGAACGGCATCGGCGCGATCACCTCGTTGCACAGGGCAATCCTCACGGCCTACTTCCTCAGGTAGCCGAGCACCAGCTCCACCATGTGGCGCAGGCGCTCTTTCCTGTGCCGCGCGGCGAGCAGGTCGCGCTCGAAGATCGTCGACAGGGTATGCCGGTTGCTGAGGTAGAAGTAG
>JAABQT010000306.1 GCA_011391295.1 Betaproteobacteria bacterium | reverse complement strand
CGCCCTCCGGGCGGCGCTCCATCTGCTCCTTCAGGTCGAAACCCGAGGAAAAGCCGCGCCCCGCGCCCGAGAGCACGATCACGCGCACCGCGCTATCGGCCTCGAAGGCATCGAGCGCCGCGTTGATCTCGAGCAGCATCGCCTTGTTGAGCGCATTGATCCGCTCGGGCCGGTGCAGCACGAGCTGCGCCACCCCGGCCTCGGTCGATACGCGGATGTTCTGGAATTCGCTCATCGGTACGTCTCCCTGAAGGTCATTCGGCCGACGCCAGCTCGCCCGCCTCGAGCATCGCCGCGAAGCGGCCGCGGTCGGCCTTGCCGGTGCGGCCCGCAGGCAGGTCGCGCTCAAAGTAGAACACATCGGGCTGCTTGTATTTGTCGAGCCGCTCGCGCAGGAAAACGCGCAGCTCCTCCGTGGTCAGGCTCGCGTCGCGCGGCACCACCAGCGCGTGGATGCGCTGGCCGAGGCGCGCATCGGGCCGGCCCACGGCGAGCGCCGCCGCCACCTTGGGGTGCGCGCTCAGGGCGAACTCGATTTCCTGCGGCGCGATCTTGTTGCCGCCGCGCACGATCAACTCCTTCTTGCGGCCGGCAATCTCGACCACACCGGCATCGCGCTCGCGCGCCAGGTCGCCGGTGGCGAGCCAGCCTTCGGCATCGACCGGGTTCAGCTCGGGCTGGCCGAGATAGCCGTTCATCAGGAACGGGCTCGAGATGCACAGCTCGCCCAACGCGCCCTGCGCCACCGGCCCGCCGTCGTCGCCGCGGATGCGAAAGCGCACGCCGGGCGAAGGGCGGCCGATGCAGCCGGCGTAGCGCGCAGCATCCCGCGGCATGAGGAAGAAGTCGCTGGTCGAGGTCTCCGTCAGCCCGTAAATGTCGACCAGGTCGGCCGGCGCAATGAGCTCGCGCAGCGTGTCGCCGAGGCCCTTGCCGAGCGACTCGCCGCCGATCATCATGGTTCGCAGGCTGCGCGCCGCCGCCAGCGCATGCCCTGCTTGGGCCAGCGCCTTGGCAGGCTGGTCGAGGATCAGCGCGCGCATCATGGTCGGCACCACGGCGACGCGCGTGATCGCCTCGGCGCGCAGCTGTTCGAGAAAGGCTTCGGGAACGAACTTCTCCACCGGCAGCAGCCGCCCGCCGTACAGCAGCGTGAGCAGCGCCACCCAGATGCCGAAGCTGAAGGTGATGTTGAGCACCAGCAGCGTGCGCTCGTTCTCGTCGAAACGGAGCATCGACTGGATCGCGTCGAGCTTGCCGGCCAAGGCGCGATGCGACAGCACGGCGCCCTTGGGCGCGCCCGAGGACCCGGAGGTGAACACGATGAGCGCGCTGCCTTGCAGAATTTCGCGGCGCGGCGGAGCGTCGCCCACCAGGCGTTTGAGCGGCACCGCAGCCAGCGCATCCCACTCGAAGCGCGCCAGAGTGCGCTCCGCAATCTGCGCCGCCGCGAGCGCGGGCGAGCTGCGGTGCACCGGCACCACCACGCCGCCTGCGAGCCAGGCGCCGAACAAGGCAACGAGATCCGGCGGCTGGTTCGACACGCGCAGGTGCAGCGGCTCGTCGCGCGCGAGGCCCGCCTGGCGCAGCGCGACGGCGACGGCCTGCGCCTCGGCCAGCAGCCCGGCGTAGCTGAGCACCCGAGCGCCGGCAATTGCCTTGCGCGCGGCGTGGCGCCCGGCGGCAGCGGCAAGCAGCGCTTCCAGGCGCGGGGACGCGTCGTTCATCCGTTTCAGGAGCGCAGCACGATCCCCGCCGCAGCCCCGGTGAGTGCACCCTGCTCCCAGGTCACCGCGCCGTTCACGATGCTGTACTCGATGCCCTGCGAGCGCATCACCATGCGCTTCGCGCCGCCGGGCAGGTCGTAGCGCCGCTCCGGTCGCCCCATCGAGCCGACCGTGGCGGGATCGAAGATCGCGAGGTCGGCGGCGAATCCCACTTTCAGCCGGCCGCGGTCCTTGATGCCGAAGAAATCCGCGGGATCGGAGGTCATGCGCTGCACCGCGTGTTCCAGCGTCAGCACCTTGCGCTCGCGCACCCAGGTGCCGAGCACGTAGGTCGGGTAGCCCGAATCGCACAGCATGTCGAGGTGCGCGCCGCCGTCGCCCAGACCCAGCAGCATGGCCGGGTTGTTGAGGATCTCGGCCATGCGCTCCGGGCGATTGTTGAACGAAGTCATGGTGAATTCGTTCTCCAGGTCGTCGGCGAGCGTGAGATCGAGAAAGGCATCGACGCCATCCTTGCCCTGCGCCGCCGCGACTTCGGCCACCGTCTGCCCTTCCAGGGACTTCAACGCTGCCGATTTCACCTCGTGCACCGTGATGCGCTCCCAGTTGCCGAACGCCGCGGGGCGCTTCAGCTCCTCGCGGAATTTCGCGCGGAACGCTGGGTCGCGGTACACCGCGGCCTGCGCTGCCTTCGACTTGTCCTCGAACACGCGCTGCCACGACGGGAACGCGGCAAAGGAGAATGGATTGCGCATGTTGATTTCGCGCGTCAGCGGCAGCGGCGAGGTCTGCGGCCGCGCGCCGCGCGCGATCATCGGTGCGGCTTTGCGCAAAGAAGTGCGCAGCGCCTCGGAGATGTCGTCGCGGTCGAACATGGCGATGAAGGTGATCGGCCGCGCGCTTTCGGTCAGCATGAAATCGAGCAGCTCGAGTTCCGGGTCGTCCATCACCCCGATCTGCTTGGTCATCGCGATCTCGATCGCGCCCTTGCCGCGCTCCTTGAGCGCATTGCAGTAGGCCTTGAGCTCTGCGCGGCTCGCG
>JAABQT010000305.1 GCA_011391295.1 Betaproteobacteria bacterium | reverse complement strand
TCGGAGATGGTGCACGGGCTGCTGCCGCTGTTTCTCACCGGCGTGCTCGGCGCCAGCATGATCGCGGTTGGCATCGTCGAAGGCATCGCCGAAGCGACCGCCTCGATCGTCAAGGTATTCTCGGGCGCGCTGTCCGATCGCCTCGCGCGGCGCAAGCCCCTGGTGCTGCTCGGTTACGCGCTCGCGGCGCTGTCCAAGCCGCTGTTTCCGCTCGCCGGCTCGGTGCCGCTGGTGCTGTTCGCGCGCTTCGCCGACCGCATCGGCAAGGGCATCCGCGGCGCGCCGCGCGACGCCCTCATCGCCGACATGACGCCGCCGGAGCTGCGCGGCGCGGCCTACGGCCTGCGCCAGGCACTGGACACCGCAGGCGCGGTGCTCGGGCCGCTCGCCGCCGTGGGGCTGATGCTGCTGCTCGCCGACGACATCCGCGGCGTGCTGTGGGTGGCCGTCATACCGGCGTTCGTGGCGGTAGCAGTGCTCGTGCTCTTCGTCAGGGAGCCGCCACGCGGCCCCCTGCCGGGCAAGACGGTCAATCCGCTCACGCGCGCAGCGCTCGGCTCGCTCGGCGCCCGCTACTGGGCGATCGTCGCGCTTGGCGCGGTGCTGACGCTGGCGCGCTTCTCGGAGGCGTTTCTCGTGCTGCGCGCGCAGGAGCTCGGCGTCGCGCTCGCCCTGGTGCCGCTGGTGCTGGTGGTGATGAACGTCGTCTACACGGCGGTCTCGTACCCGGCGGGCGTGGCGGCCGACCGCGGCCACCGGCGCGCGCTCCTCGTCTGGGGCCTCGCCGCCCTGATCGCCGCCGACCTGACGATTGCCGCCAGCGCCTCGGTGGCAGCGCTAGGCGCCGGCATCGTGCTCTGGGGCATGCACATGGGCCTCACGCAGGGACTGCTGTCGACGCTGGTCGCCGACGCCGCGCCCGCCGAGTTGCGCGGCACCGCGTTTGGCGTCTTTCACCTCGTCTCGGGAGTGGCGCTGCTCGTGGCGAGCGTGCTCGCCGGTCTGCTGTGGAGCGCCTATGGCGCCGGCGCAACCTTCCTCGCGGGTGCTGTGTTCTGCGCCGTCGCGCTCGCGGGACTGCTGGTGGTGGCGCGGCGCGCCTAGAACGAGCGGAAAGCGGCGATGGCGCGCTCGATGCCCGCCGCGTCGACGTCGAGGTGCGTCACCAGCCGCAGGCGCGCGCCCGGGAGCACGATGACGCCGTGCTTGGCAAGGTGCTCTGCGAGGCCGGGCGCCGAATCGAAAAACACCATGTTCGATTGCGGCGCGGCCGCGCCGATGCCCTGCGCCAGCCGCTCGGCGTTGGCATGATCCTCCGCCAGGCGCTCGACGTTGTGCTCGAGCGCGTAAAGCCCGGCGGCGGCCAGCACGCCCGCCTGGCGCATCACGCCACCGAGCATCTTGCGCGCACGCCTGGCGCGCGAGATGAAGTCCCTGGAGCCCAGCAGCATGGTGCCCGCTGGCGCGCCCAACCCCTTCGACAGGCAGGAGGACACCGAGTCGAAGCCGCGGCACAGGTCCTTCACCGGCAGACCGAGCTTCACCGCGGCGTTGAAAATACGCGCGCCATCCAGATGCGTGGACAACCCTCGGCGCTTGGCGAGCGCCAGCGCCTGATCGAAATACGCGCGCGGGAGGACGCGCCCGGTGATGGTGTTCTCCAGCGCCAGCAGGCGCGTCCTCGCGAAATGCGGATCGTCGGGCTTGATCGCGCCTTCCACCTCGCCGAGGTCCAGCGTGCCGTCGGGCCGATTGACGATCGCCTGCGGCTGGATCGAGCCCAGCACCGCGCCCCCGCCCGCCTCGTAGCGGTAGGTGTGCGCCTCCATGCCGACCAGCACCTCGTCGCCGCGCTGGCAGTGGCTCATCAGTGCGGCGAGGTTGGATTGCGTGCCGGTGGGGAAAAACAGCGACGCCTCGAAGCCGAACAGTTGTGCCGCGCGCTCCTGCAACCGGTTGACCGTGGGATCGTCACCGAACACGTCGTCGCCGACTTCCGCCGCGGCCATCGCCTGGCGCATGGCCGGCGAGGGCCGCGTGACGGTGTCGCTGCGCAGGTCGACAAGGGCGCTCATCACTTGCCCGCGATGTTCAGCACCGAGGGCAGCCACAGCGCGATTCCCGGGAAGGCGAGCAGGATGAACAGGCGCACCACGTCCGCGGTGACGAACGGAATCACGCCCCGGAACAGCGTCGGCGTGCTCACCTGCGGCAGGAGCGAGGTCAGCACGAACAGGTTCATGCCCACCGGCGGGCTGATCAGGCCGATCTCCACCACCACCACCACCAGGATGCCGAACCACACCGGATCGAGGCCGAGGCTGATGATCAACGGGAAGAACACCGGCACCGTGAGCAGGATCATGGAAAGCTCTTCCATCGCCGTGCCGAGGACCACGTAGATCACGCAGATCGCAGCCACCACCATCATCGGGTGCAGGCTGAACTGCTCGACAAAGCCCATCAGGTCGGAGGGCAGCGTGGTGAAGTTGATGTAATTGGCGAACACCAGCGCGCCGATCAGGATCATGAACAGCATGCCGGTGGTGCGCGCCGATTCGACCAGGATGTCGCGCAGCACCTGCCAGGTGAGGGCGCGCCGCGCCAGCGCGAACAGGAAGGCGCCGAAAGCGCCGATGCCGGCGCCCTCGGTGGCGGTGAAGATCCCGGCGTAAATGCCGCCGATGGAGACCGTAAACAACGCCACCACGCCCCAGATGTCCTTGAGCGCAGCGATGCGCTCGCCCCAGGAGGAGCGCTCGCCCGCGGG
>JAABQT010000304.1 GCA_011391295.1 Betaproteobacteria bacterium | reverse complement strand
CGGGTCCGCGTGCGATATCGGGGTTCAAGCGGCGATCGTGGTGAATCACCACCACTGCGTCGGCGGTGACGCCCGTGTCCAGCTCGAGCGTGTCAACGCCCACGGCGAGCGCCCGGGCGAATCCGGCCAGCGTGTTTTCCGGGGCGATACCGCGCGCGCCGCGGTGGCCCTGCAGGTCAAACGACTGCGCGCCGGTCACGGTCGCCAGCGCCAGCGCGGTCAGGATTCGTAAAGTAAGGATGCTGTAGGGTCGCCACATGTGATACGGTGGCCATTCCGGCCATGCGCGCTGCCACGGATTATAACGGGGCGCCACGGCGGGACCGACGATGCCCAATCTCAGCCCCTTCAAATTCTGCATGCACGGACAGCATTCCAAGCCGCGCGCGCAATTCCGCGTCCTGCCCGGCGGGGAGCGCCGGCGCGAGGTGTGCGCTGAGTGCTACGAGAAGATCATGGCGGCGCGCAAGCAGAAGGTGGCGAAGAAGTAGCACCGGCAGTGCGCGACGCGCTCAAGGCGGCGTCAAAGGCTCAAGCAGTTCCGGACCCTCGTTGCGCGCGTTGTTGACGCGCTTGCTCACTGCGTAGTGGGTGAATGGCTCGAACAAAGCGTGATCGCGCGCATAGGCGCTCGCGTCCTTCAGTCCCGCGTCCAGCCAGCCAGCATGCGCTTCATCAGGCAGCACCACCGGCATGCGGTCGTGTATTTCGGTGACCGGGCCTTGCGCGGCCTTGGTGAGGATTGCGCAGCTGAGCCTGTCCTGCCAGACGGACATCAGTCCCGCAAAGCAGAACGGCCTGCCGTCCTTCCGACGGATGTGATGCGGCTGCTTGCCGCCGGGCAGATCCTGCCATTCGTACCAGCCTTCGGCCGGCAGCAGGCACCTGGTCCGGCGCAGGGGATCGCGCCACATCGGCTTGCCTGCCGCTTCCTCCAGGCGCGCGTTGATGGTGAAGGCGGGCAGCTGGTCCTGCTTCCACCAGTGCGGGATCAAGCCCCAGCGCGCGGCGGCGAGGCAAAGCTCTCCCGCGTCGAGCATCAGCAACAAAACTTCGGTGGTGGGCTGGACGTTGTAGCGCCGCGGGAAATCGAGGCCGCTGCCGCGGCGTAGCTGCCAGGCGCGCTCGATCGAAGCCTGTTCGGGACTGACGTAGCGCCCGCACATCGTTGCGCTAGACTTGCGTGCCCGCTTTGGCGAGGCCCTGGATCAGTGGGCGCGAGCCCTGCAGTGCAACGCGCTGCAGGTAAAACCCCAGGGCGCGCCTGCCGCCCAACTCCTCGCCGCCACCCGCGCGTCCGGGGCCGCCGTGCACCAGTTGCGGCAGGACGGTGCCGGGCCCGGGGGAGAGTTCGATCTTCGGATGTCCGATGTAGACACGGCCGTGATGCGGCGCGATGCCCGCCACCGTATCCTCGAGCCAGGCCGCGTCCTCGGAGTAGAGCGAGCATACGAGGCTGCCACCGCCCCTGGCGACGATCGCCGCCGCGTCGTCCGCATACGGGAGGATGGAAACCACCGGGCCGAAGACTTCGCGCGCGTGCACTGCGTCGGCCTGCGCTCCCGGTGCAAATTCGAATACCGTGGGCGCGAGGAAGTAGCCCTTCGGGAACAGCGGTTGCGCGCCGCCAGTGACGAGCGTTCCTTGCGCGCCCAGGCGCCCGATGCCTTCGCGCACATCGGCGAGCTGCGCCGCGTTGGTCAACGGCCCCATGCGCACGTCTTCGTCCGCCGGATTGCCGACCTTGTAGCCCGCGAGCAGTCCGGCCAGATCGTCGCGCAGCGTGGCGACGTGTTCCGCAGGCACCAGCAGGCGGCGGATCGCGGTGCACTTCTGGCCCGCTTTCTGCGTGATGTCGCGCACCACTTCCTTCAGGAACAGTTCGAGCATGTCGCCGCTCGCGCCCGCGTCCGGCCCGAGCACCGCGGCGTTCAGGCTGTCGGCCTCGACGTTGACGCGCACCGAGTGGCGCATGACGTTGGGCAGGGCACGCAGGTGCTCGCCGGTGTCCCCCGAGCCGGTAAAGGCGAGCACGTCCTGCGCGCCCAGGTGCTGCGCGAGGTCGCGCGGCGCCCCGACCAGCAGCGACAGCGCGCCCTCCGGAAGCAGTTTGTTCTCCACGAACACCTGCATGGCGCGCTGCGCGAGCATCGCGGTCGCAGTCGCGGGCTTGCTCAGCACCGGTACGCCGGCGAGGAGCGCCGCCGCCGCTTTTTCGGCCAGCCCCCAGGCAGGGAAATTGAAAGCATTGATGTGCACCGCCACGCCGTGGCGCGGTACCGATACGTGCTGGCCGTGAGAGCGCGGCGAGCGTCCGAGCTGCAGGCCGTCCCCGTCCACGATGAATTTCCCGGCGCCAAGCTGCGTGCCGAGCTCGGCGTACGCCAGCAGCGTCGCGATCGCGCCGTCGACGTCGAACTTGGCGTCCGAGCGGGTATTGCCGCAATTGCGCATGCCCAGCGCGAGCAGCTCGTCGCGCGCCGCTTGCAGCGCGTCGGCCATGCCTTTCAGGATTGCACCGCGCTCGGCGAAGGACAGGGCGCGCAGCGCTGGACCGCCCTTGGTGCGCGCATACTCCAGGGCGGCAGCGAGGTCGATGCCTTCGCTCGACGCGCTGGCGAGCGGCTCCTCGGTCGCGGGATTAACGAGGGTTTGTCCCCCCTGGCTGCCCTTTACCCACTGACCGCCTACGTAACTCGAAAGCTGCTGCATGCCGTGCCTCCCCGGTGCGGAGCGTGCGGCAGTGTAACGCGGCGTCTAGGCGGCTTCCG
>JAABQT010000303.1 GCA_011391295.1 Betaproteobacteria bacterium | reverse complement strand
GGCGCGCGATCGCAAACCAAGCCCGCAACGGCACTTCCGCGTCAGGATGACTGCGCCAGAACTCGCGCGGCGTGCCCAACGCAATGATCCGCATCGGGCAATCTACCATGCTCCCACAGCGGGAGCAAGCGGGGGCTGGTCCCGTTCACCGCATCAAGGACTGGCCCGGTCGCACGCGGGTAAAGGAGACCGGTTTCATCGTAATGCCCACCCGCCCGCCAGACAGGCGGGTGCTGGTAAAACTTGACGCCTCCATCGGCCCGGCTTCAGGAAAATCCTTGCGGTAGTGCGCGCCGCGCGAGTCCTCGCGCGCCAGACCCGCCTGCGCAATCACCTGACTGGTCGCCACCAGACTTCTCAGGTTCAGCCAGTCGTGCCAGCTGAGATTGAACGCCCGGTTGGCGTCCGCAATGCCGGTAACGGCAAGCTCCTCGGAGATGGCGTTCAATTCCGCAAGCGCTGCTTTTAAACCCGCGGCATCACGGATGATGCCGACCTTCTCCCACATCACCTCGTAGAGCCGCTCGCGCAGCGGCTCCAGCGCGCCATGCGCCGCGGCCTGCTTCGGTTCGCAACGCGCGATCGCAGCGATGATCGCCGCCTGGTCCGGCTCGCGCAGGCCGCCTTCCTTCCCCACCCATGCGGCCATCGTGTCGCCGGCCACCGCGCCAAACACCGTCGAGTTGGCGACGCCGTTGCCGCCGAGCCGGTTCGCGCCGTGCACGCCGCCCGCGTCCTCGCCGGCGACGAACAAGCCCGGGAGTTCGGTGGTGCAGTCGGGCTGGAACTCCACGCCGCCCATCATGTAGTGCGCGGTGGGCACCACTTCGACCAGGCCTCCGGCCAGGTCGAAGCCGCAATCGGCGCAGCGCTCCACCATGCCCTTGAAATCCCGCGCCACCTTCTCCGGCCCGAGGTGCGCCATCGAGATGTACAGGCCGCCGTTCGGCGTCACGCTGCCCTTGCGCATCTCGGTGACCATGGCGCGCGAGACGAAATCGCGCGTCGCGCGCTCGGCAAGCGGATCGTAGTCCGGCATGAAGCGCTCCTTGGCGCCGTTCAGCAGGTAGCCGCCCGCGCCGCGCAGGCCTTCCTCCAGCACCGTCCCGGTCATGCGCGTATGCGCCCCGGCGAGCAGTCCGGTCGGGTGGAACTGCACCATCTCCATGTCGCGCAGCGGCAGCCCGGCGCGCAGCGCCATGGCGAGGCCGTCGCAGCTCTTGTCGCCCGAGGGCGTGTGGTAGCGGTACATGGTCGGCCCGCCGCCGGTGGCGAGCAGCACCGCTTTCGCGCGCACGAAGACGTACTCGCCCGTACGCATGTCGATCATCAGCACGCCGGCGAGCGCGTCCCCGGACCGGGTCTTGATCAATTCGACAGCGCGATGCTCTTCGAGCCGGCCGATGTTCCGCGCCCACACCTGCTCGGCAAGCCGGTTCATGATCTCGATGCCGGTGAGATCGCCCTTGTGCACCGTGCGATCGAATGTCTGCCCGGCGAAGGCTTTCTGGTGCACCGTGCCGTCGGGATTGCGGTCGAAGAAGCAACCGAGTTCATTCTCCAGTTCCTGGATGCGCTCGATCGCCAGGGTCACCAGCTTCCAGGCGAGGTCCTGGTCGGGGAGCCACTTGCCGCCCTCGATGGTGTCCATGAAGTGCCGCTCGACCGAATCCTCCTTCGCCAGCGCCACGTTGTAGCCGCCCTGCACCATGCGCGTGCAGCCGCATTTTCCCAGCAGGCCCTTGACGGCGACGGTGATCGACAGCGAAGGATCGGCCGCGTGCGCGTGCAGCGCGGCAAACAGGCCGGCGCCGCCCGAGCCGAGGATCAGGATGTCGGTGTCAAGCGAGCGCACGGCGGCGCGCGAAACCTAGCCGACGCCAAGCCGCCGCAATGCCTCGGCGCGGCGGCCTTGCGCGGCTGCTTGCACGTTCGCGTACAGGCTCGCGCCGTGGCTGTCCATCGCCACCAGCAGCGGACCGAAGCCCCGCACGCGGAATTTCCACAGCGACTCGGGATGCAGGTCGTCCAGATCCACGTCCTCGATCGCCTCGACCCACGTGGTCTCCAGCGCCGCGGCGCCGCCGATGATCGCCAGGTACGCCCCGCCCATCCCGGCGAACGCCGCGAGCGAATCCTCGCGCAGCCCGCCCTTGCCGATCACCAGGCGCACGCCGTACTGCTGCATGAGCGGCCGCGTGAAGCGCTCCATGCGCTCGCTGGTGGTGGTGCCGACGCACAGCGGCGCGTAGCCCGCCGGGTGCGCGGCGCTCCTGGCCACCTGCTTCACGTTGGGCGCGGTGTGGATCACCGCGTGGCCGGACAGATCGAAACGCGTCTTGCGGCCGCGATCGAACATGTGGATCTGCGTCGCGTCGCGAATGCCGAACAGCGTGCCGTTCAGCGTTACCGTGTCGTCGACGCGCAGGGCACGCGCCTGCGCTTCGCTGATCGGCATGTCGAATTCGTAGTGCGCCATGGCGCTAGCCGCCGAGCAGCGCCTTCTTCAGGTCGTCCTGCACCGGCTTGTCGCCCAGCCAGATGCGCAGCAGCGCGCGGTAGAAATCCTCCCCCGCGATCGGCGCGCCCGCGGGCTTGCCCTCCACGGTCATCTGCGTGCCCGCCGCGGGCAGCCAGTCGAGCGTGATCGCCATGCCCTTCTTCGCCTCCTTCAGGGTGGCCATGAGGGCATTCAGCTCGGCGATGCGCGGCTCGAGCGCCTTCATCGTCGCTTCGTCGTGGTTCGGCCGCATGCCGTCGACCAGCGCCTTG
>JAABQT010000302.1 GCA_011391295.1 Betaproteobacteria bacterium | reverse complement strand
AGCAGCGTGATTCTCGACGTGCGGCGTGAGTCGGAATATCGGGGCACGGAGAAGCGGGCGCGCCGCGCGGGGACCATTCCGGGTGCGGTGCACGTGTTCTGGCGCGAGCACCTGGATGCCCGGGGCGCGTTTCGGCCGGCGGCGGAAATCCGCGCGCTGTATGAGTCCAGAGGCGTGACCGCGGACAAGACAATCATCCCCCTGTGCCAGGGCGGCTATCGCTCCGCGAGCACCTTCATCGCCCTCAAGTCGCTCGGGTACCCGCGCGTGAGAAACTACGTGTCTTCGTGGGGCGAGTGGGGCAACCGGGACGATTCGAAGATCGTCATACCGTAATTGGACCGCAAGGAGTTGCGCAACGTGAAACCCGCCGCTGGAAGAGAAATCGAATCGTTCACCTGGGTTGTGGCAGCGCTCCTGTTGCTCCCCCGATTGGCCTGGGCCCATCACGTCATGGACGGCGCGCTGCCCGAGACGTTCGCCCAAGGCTTCCTGTCGGGCCTGGCCCATCCGCTGATCGGTCTGGATCACGCAGCGTTCATCGTTGCCGCGGGATTCTTCCTCGCGCTGGCTCGAGGCGGGATCTGGGGCATCGTCGCCTTGATCGCCGGAACTCTTTTCGGCGCCGCGCTGCATCTCGCGGGATTCAACCCGCCCGGGGGCGAAGTCGGCGTGGCGCTGTCGGTGATCCTGATCGGCGGCCTGGTCATCGCGCGGCGTCGGATCGGGCTTGCGTGGCTCGCAGGCGGCCTCGCGCTCGCCGGCGTGTTGCATGGGCATGCCTATGCGGAATCCATCTTCGGCGCGGAGGCGGCGCCGCTCGGCGCGTACCTCGCCGGTTTCTCTGTCATCCAGTTCGGTATCGCGGCGGCGGCCTTCCAGGTCCACCGGCATCTGATCGCAACCCGCGAGGCGTGGGTGCGGCCGGCCTCTTCGGCGCTCGGCGCCGCGGTGGGAGCGATCGGCTTGGCGTTCCTGGCCGTCAACATGGCGACCTAGCCCAAGCCTGCGAAAACATTGACCGCGAGAACGGCGCTCATCGCCGGCGCCACCGGCGCCGCGGCCAAGCGGCTCATCGAAGTGCTGCTGGAGGGCGCCGACTGGCAGGTGATCGGCCTGTCGCGCCATCCACCCGCCGCGTCGAATCCGCGACTCTCTTTCCTTCGCTGCGATCTGGCGGACCGCGAAGGATGCACGCGCGCGCTGGCGGCGTGCAAGGCCGTAACCCACCTGTTCTATACGGCGCGCGCCGAGTTCAGTGAGGGCGGCGTCGAAGACGTAACTCGGAATGTGGCCATGCTGCGAAACGTCCTGGATGCCGTCGAGGCGGCGTCGCCGAACCTGGCGCACGTGCACCTGGTGGAGGGCCAGAAGTGGTACGACGTACGCCTCAGGCCTCCCCGGTTGCCGACCCGCGAGGATGATCCCCGGCGCCCCCCGCCGAATTTCTATTACGACCAGGAGGACCTGGTGCGCGAGCGCCAGGACGGCCGCGCCTGGACCTGGTCCGCGTCACGCCCCTACTTCATCTACGACCATGCGCCGGAGCGCGCGAGAAACATCGTGTCGACGGTTGGCGCGTGGGCCGCGCTGTGCGCGGAGCATGGATCGGCGCTCGATTTCCCCGGCACCGCGCGCTGCTATTCCGCCTTGACGGAATTCAGCGACGCGTCGCAGCTTGCGCGCGCCACCGTCTGGATGGCGACGACGCCGGAGGCACGCAACCAGGCCTATAACGTGAGCGATGGCTGCCAATTCCGGTGGCAGGAATTGTGGCCGAAGATCGCGGCACACTTCGGCCTGCGGGTCGGGGAAGTGCGACCGCAGAAATTGGCGGAGTCGATGAAAGACAAGAGTCCGGCGTGGGAACGAATTGTCCGGCGGCACAACCTGCAGCGCATCCCGCTGCAGGACGTCGTCTCGTGGGACTTCGCGGATTTCCTCTGGGGCCTGGAGTACGACAATACGACCAGCATGGAGAGGATCCGGCGCCACGGCTTTCACGGCGCGATCGATACCGGCGAGCAGATTGTTGCTTACCTGCAACGTTACCGCGAGTCGCGCCTGCTGCCCTAGAGCCTCTCACCAATGGAGCCGTCACTGGCCGGGCTACGGCCGCGCCGTCCTAGAGCAAACGCAGGGTGGAAAACGCGAATTTCGCGCGCATTTCCGTGCTGTTAGGCCCGCCGCGGCCCCGCCTTCCCGTCCTCCACCACGAATGTCGCGAGCGTATTGCACGCCGCATCGCGCGTGCGCACCGACTCCATGGCGCGCAGCTCCGCGCGCATGTTGCCCGGCGTGATCTCCACTCGCACGTAGCCGCGGTAGCGGCTGTCCAGCAGCTTCATGTGCGGATTGTCGGGGAGGAGCCTGTCCAGGCGTTCCTGCGAGGCGGCCTGCGAAGTGATCGAGGTGCCGACGAACTCGCTCGCCACCACCGGCGAGCGCGGATCGTCAAAATCCACTTTCAGGTCGCACACATTGAACAGGTGCACGTCGCCGCCCAGCACCACCGGATTGGCGATGTGCTGCTGCGACACGTAAGAAAGCAGCCTCTGGCGCGCCGCCGGATAGCCGTCCCAGCCGTCGGTCCACGCGCGCCTGCCCGGACCCTGCTTCTGGTCGAACTGCGCCATGCGCGTCTGCTGCGCGAGCAGGTTCCAGCGCGAGCGCGATGCGGACAACGCGCCCTCCAGCCAGCGTTCCTGCGCGCGGCCGAGCAGCGTGCGGTTGGGGTTGGAGAGCGATGCGCATTTCTCGATGTCCACGGTGTTCGAGCCGCCCGTC
>JAABQT010000301.1 GCA_011391295.1 Betaproteobacteria bacterium | reverse complement strand
CGCCGGGGCGATCCTGTTCCGCGGCGAGGACATCGCCGCGCTGCCGACGCACCTGCGCCTGCGTGCGGGCATCGCGCGCACTTTCCAGAATATCCGGCTGTTCGGGCAGCTCAGCGTGTGGCAGAACCTCTGGGTGGCGCAGAACTCCGCCGAGGACCGGGCGCGCCAGGGTTTCGTCGCGCGCTGGCTCGGCGGCCAGGGCCGCGTGCGCGAGGAAATCGCGCGCCTGCTGGAATTCTCCGGCCTTGCGCACCGGCAGGACGAGCTGGCCGCGAACCTGGCCTTTGGCGAGCAGCGGCGCCTGGAGCTGGCGCGCGCACTTGCGGCGCGGCCGAAATTGCTGCTCCTCGACGAACCCGCCGCCGGCATGAACAGCGAGGAGATCGGGCAATTGCGCGACCGCATCCTCAAGTTGCGGGACACCGGCATCACCATCGTGCTGGTCGAGCACGTCATGGAACTGGTGATGGGCGTCACCGACCGCATCGCCGTGCTCAACTTCGGCCAGAAGATCGCCGAAGGCACGCCAGCCGAGATCCAGGCGCATCCCGCCGTGCGCAAGGCCTACCTGGGGGGCGACGCCGCGTGAGCCTCCTCAAGATCCTGGACGTGGTCACCGCCTACGGCAAGATCGAGGCGCTCAAAGGCGTATCGCTCGAAGTCGCGCCAGGTTCGATTACCTGCCTGCTGGGACCGAACGGGGCCGGCAAGACGACCCTGATGATGACCGTCGCCGGCATCCTCAAACCCCGCAAAGGCAGCGTCCTGTTCGCCGGCGAGGACATTGCCGGGCGTGCGCCGCACGACATCGTGGCCCGGGGCGTGGCGCTGGTGCCCGAGAACCGGCTCGTGTTCCCGGCCATGACGGTGCTGGAGAACCTGCTCGCCGGCGCTTACCAGCGAGGCGACAACAAGGCCGTCGCCGAGGACATCGACCGCATGTACGCGCGTTTTCCGCGGCTCAGGGAGCGCTCTGCCCAGCACGCCGGCACGCTGTCCGGCGGCGAGCAGCAGATGCTCGCGGTGGCGCGCGCGCTGATGAGCCGTCCCAGGTTGCTGCTGATGGACGAGCCCTCGCTCGGCCTGGCGCCGCTGGTGGTCGAGGAGATCTTCCGCATCATCGCCGAGCTGCACCGGGACGGCGTCAGCATCTTCTTCGTCGAGCAGAACGCGCACATGGCGCTCAAGGTGGCACAGCATTTCTTTCTCATCGAGCAGGGCAGGATCAGCTTCAGCGGCACGCCCGGCGCCCTGGCCGAGGACGAAGTGATCCGGCGCGCGTACCTGGGTTCCACCCAGTCCTAGAGGCCGCGTGTTCTACTGGATGAACGAGTCGCAGGCGCAGATGTTCAAGGGCGCGCTGGACACCATCAAGGGCATCTATGGCCGCCATTTCGCCGGCGACATGATGATCGCGCTCGACAAGAACATGGGCTTCATGGAGGATCCGCGCTTCGTCGCCGCGGTCGACGCTCAGCGGCCGGACGCGCAGGAAGCGAGCCTGCTGTGGCGCCTGCATGTGCTGTGCTGGTGCGCGCGGAACGCGCTCAGGCTGGAGGGCGATTTCGTGGAATGCGGCGTGTATCGCGGCTTCAGCACCGCGGTGGCCGCCCGGTATCTGGAGTTCGGTGCCTGCGAGAAGACCTGGCACCTGTACGACACCTTTGCCGGCATCCCCGCCGACCAACTGGACCCTGGCCATGTCAGTCCCGCGCCCTATCAGGATCCCACGCTGCATGACGCCGTTGTGCGCCGCTTCGCGAGCTATGCAAACATCGCCGTACACCAGGGACGGGTGCCCGAGGTGCTGCTGGCGAGCGCTCCCGCGCACATCGCTTTCCTCCACCTGGACATGAATTCCTCCCAGGCCGAAGTCGGTGCGCTCGAAGTCCTCTACGACCGGCTGGTGCCCGGGGCCTACGTGCTGCTGGACGATTACGGCTGGCACGCCTACCGGCAGCAGAAGATCGCAGAGGACGCGTTCTTCGACCAACGCGGCTGCAAGGTGCTCGAGCTGCCCACGGGCCAGGGCATGGTGGTCAAGCCGGGCGACCCGGCGTGATTGCGGACCTCGTCCAGAACACCCTGGACGGCCTGGGCATCGGCGCCGCCTATGCCCTGCTCGCGCTCGGCTTCACGCTTGTTTTCGGCGTCCTGCGCCGTGCCAACCTGTCCTACGGCGCGGCAATCATGTTCGGCTGCTACTGCGCGACCTGGACCCATCTCAATTTCGGCGCCGGGCTGCTGCTGCTGGCCGCGATCACGGTCGCCGGCACGGTATGCGCCGGCGCTTACGTGGAACGGCTGTGTTTCGCTCCGCATCGTGGCGGCTCGATGATCGCCGCCATGGTGGCGAGCTTCGCGCTGTGGATGCAGTTCGAGGAGCTGGTGACGCTGGTGATGCCGACGCACCTGTATGCCTTTGCGCCGCTGTACGAGGGTGCGCCCCTGACGTTTGGCCCGTATACGCTGCGCGTCGACGCGCTGGTCATGCTCGGCGCGGCGACCGCCGCCTGCGCCCTCCTGTGGGGGACGCTGTACCGCACGAGATTCGGGCTTGCGGTGAGGGCGGTGACCGAGCAGCCGGCTGCCGCGTCGCTTGCCGGCATCAACCTGCCCTGGGTCTACGTGCGCGTGTTCGCGCTCGCTTCCGCAATCGGCGGCGTCGCCGGCTACCTGGTGGTTGCCAGCCACGGCCAGATCACGCCGATGCTCGGCATGTGGTCCACCCTGAAAGGCCTGCTGGCGATGATGCTCGGCGGCCTGGGTTCGCTGCCGGGTGCAGTGGTGG
>JAABQT010000029.1 GCA_011391295.1 Betaproteobacteria bacterium | reverse complement strand
ATGACGCTGCAGAAACTCCTGGGTATCGAGCTGCCGATCATCCAGGCACCCATGGCGGGCGTTCAAGGCAGCGCGCTGGCAATTGCCGTGTCCAATGCGGGCGGGCTGGGCTCGCTGCCATGCGCCATGCTCAGTCTGGACGCCATGCGCAAGGAGCTGGCGGCGATCAAGGCGCAAACACGCAAGCCGTTCAACGTGAATTTCTTCTGCCACGCGCCGCCCGCGCCAAGCGCCGAGCGCGAGGCGGGTTGGCGAGCCGCGCTGGCGCCGTATTACAAAGAGTATGGAATCGATGCGGGCAGCATTTCAGCCGGGCCGGCGCGCTCCCCCTTCAGCGCCGAAGCCGCCGACGCGCTGGACGAGTTCAAACCCCTCGTGGTGAGTTTTCATTTCGGCTTGCCCTCGGCCGACCTGCTGGCGCGGGTGCGGGCCGTGGGCGCGAAGATCCTCTCCTCGGCGACCACCATCGAAGAGGCGCGCTGGCTCGAAGCACAGGGCGTCGATGCCATCATTGCGCAGGGAATCGAGGCGGGCGGACACCGCGGCAATTTCCTTTCGGACGACCTGACTGCACAGGTCGGCACCTTCGCACTGTTGCCGCAGATCATACGGGCAGTGAAGCTGCCGGTCATCGCTGCCGGCGGCATCGCGGACGCGAAGGGCGTCGCGGCCGCGATGGCACTGGGCGCGGCAGGCGTGCAGATCGGCACCAGTTACCTGCTCTGCCCGGAGGCCACCACCAGCGCGGTGCATCGCGCGGCGCTGAAGAGCGGGGCAGCCCATCACACCGCGCTCACCAACGTTTTCAGCGGCCGGCCTGCGCGCGGAATCGTGAACCGCGTCATGCGGGAGCTTGGCCCGATCAGCGCCGCCGCGCCTGCGTTTCCGCTCGCTACCTCCGCCATCGCCCCCTTGCGCGCCAAAGCCGAACACCAGGGCCGCGGCGATTTCTCGCCGCTCTGGTCCGGCCAGAACGCGAGCGGGTGCAAGGAGATACCCGCCGCCGCGCTGACCCGGGAGCTGGCTGCCAATGCATAGATACAGGATCGGCCCATGAAAGCCACCGCGCACCTGCAGCTCGACAACGACCGCGTCATCGTCACGGAATGGCGCTTCCAGCCCGGTGCCGAAACCGGCCACCATGTGCACGCGCACGACTACGTGGTGGTGCCGCTCACCACCGGAATCCTGCGCCTGGAAGAACCCGAAGGCGTGCGCGACGCGCCGCTGCAGGCCGGCGTGTCCTACGCCCGCCCGAAAGGCGTCGCGCACAACGTCATCAACGCCAACGCCTTCGAATTCCGCTTCGTCGAGATCGAACTGAAGTAGACGCCTAGACGCGCCCGATCCCGGCGATCCCCCGGTCGAGGATCTCCCTCGACTGCTCGAGCGCCGCGGCGCGCCACTTCGGGTCGCCGGGATAGAAGCACTCGCAGAATTCCTGGTGCACCTTGCGCGCCAGCGCCGGCTGCTTCGCGCCGCAGTAGCGTAGCCACCGCCCCGCCATGTTGGCGCGCTGCACCTCCTCGCGCTTGAGCGTGCCGAATTCCACCACGATGCAGGTGACCGCGGCCTTGGGCAGCATGGCGGCGAAGCCGTCGATCAGCACCCCCTGGTAATCGGCGAGCGCCTTGTGCGTGACGCCGGCGAGATTCACCGCGCGCTCGCCCCACCAGGTGCGCGCGCGCTCGCGCGCCGGCGAGCCCTCCTTGTGGAAGCACAGATAGATGTGTTCCATCCAGGGGCCGATGCCGGTATGGAAATCGATGATCGCGGCGTGCTTGGCATGCGCCACGTGCTTGAGCACCGCCTCGCGAAATGAGTAGGTCGCCCACTGCTCGCGCTGCCCGCCGAAGTAGATGCCGTCGGCGTGCGAATACTGCCCGCCGTTGAACGCGGTGGAAAAGGCCTTCTCGCCCACCTTCTGCCGGTATGCGTCCAGCCCACGGAAGATGCCGGCGACGCTGGCGTCGCTCCACTCCTCCGGCGTGACGATCGGGTGCACCTCGGCATATCCCGGGTTCGCGGGATAGGGCTTGGCGTGGTCGAGGAAATTTCGATTGAGGTCCACGTTCTCCTCGGTGCCGCGCGCCTTGTGCGCGAAGCCCCAGGGATTGTGCGCGTGAAAGAACACCATCGCCGTGCGCTTGGGCAGGCGCTGCGCGCCGCCCCCCAGCAGCCATGCTGTCTGCGCCGCGGAACCCGGATAGCCCTCGATGCCATGCGTGCCGCTGCCGGCGACCAGCACGCGCTCCGCGTCCTCGGACCCCGCCACCGCCACATCGAGGCACATGGGTTCCCCGTCCGGGCCCTTCAGCGTCGGGTGGCGGTACTCGTACACCGTGGCGCCCGCGCCGCGCGCCGCGTCGACGAATTTGGCGCGCGCTTCCAGGTAGGACGTGGAGAACACCGACAGGTCAGCCATCGAGGCCCTTCCAGCGCGCGAGCTTCGGCGAATGGATGCCGAACAGGTCCAGCACGCGGCGCACGGTATGCAGGACCAGATCGTCGATCGTCTTCGGCCTGGCATAGAACGCCGGCACGGGCGGGAACACGACTCCGCCCATCTCCGTGACCTGCACCATGTTCCTCAGATGCGCGAGATTGAGTGGCGCCTCGCGCGGCAGCAGCACCAGGCGCCGGCGCTCCTTCAACACCACGTCCGCGGCGCGCGAGACCAGATCGTCGGCGTGCGCATGCGCGATCGCCGCCAGGGTCTTCATGCTGCACGGGGCGACGATCATGCCTTCGGTGAGGAAAGACCCGCTGGCGATCGCCGCGCCGATGTCCCTCGGGTGGTAAGCCTGGTGCGCGAGGCGCTCGATGTCCTTGCGCTTGAGCCCGAGCTCCTGGTGCGCGTTCAGCACGCCGGCGTCGGTGAGCACGAGGTGCGCCTCCCAGCCCTTGAGCGCGCGCAGTTCCTCGAGCAGGCGTACGCCGTAGGCCGATCCGGTGGCGCCAGTGATGCCGACGATGAGGCGCCGTTTTTCCATGCGCGCAAGCTTAGCCCATTTGCGCCGCTACAATCGACGCGTGAATCCGCGGCTGCTCCTCGTCGTGTTCTGCCCGTTTGCCGCCGGCTTCTACCTTTCGTACTTCTTCCGCAACGTCAATGCCGTCATTTCCCGCGACCTGGCGCGCGATTTTTCCCTTTCCAGCGCCGACCTCGGCTTTCTTACCGCCACCTATCTTCTCGCCTTCGCCGCGTTCCAGCTGCCGCTCGGCGTGCTGCTCGATCGCTACGGGCCGCGCCGCGTGCTGGCGGCGCTGCTGTGCATCGCCGCCACGGGCGCCCTGGTCTTCGCGCTGGCGCAGGACTTCGTCATGCTCTCGGTCGGGCGCGCGCTCATCGGCCTCGGGGTGTCGGGCTGCCTGATGGGCGCCATCAAGGCGTTCACGCTCTGGTTTCCGCTGTCGCGCCTGGCGACCCTGAACGGCCTGTATCTCGCGGTTGGCGGGCTGGGCGGGCTCTCGGCCACTGCACCGGCGGAGGCATTTCTCGGGCCGTTCGGCTGGCGCGCGCTGTTCTATGTGCTCGCCACCGCCTCCGTGAGCGTAGCGGCGCTCATCTTCCTGCTGGTGCCGGAGAAACCGCTTCCCGGGCATGGCCAGACGCTGCGCGCGCAGATCGCCGGTTTCGGCAGAATCTTCTCCAGCGTTCCCTTCTGGCGCATCGCCCTGCCGCTCGTCGTCTGCCACGCGGTTTACCAGGCGCTGCAGGGTTTGTGGCTCGCCCCCTGGCTCTACGACATCGCCGGCTACCAGCGCCCGGCCGTGGCCACGGCGCTGCTCACCACGGCCATCGCCTATACCGCCGGCTCGGTGTTCTTTGGTGTCTCCAGCGACCGCCTGGCGGGCGCCGGCGTCTCGCGCATGACCACCTACAAGATCGGCCTCGTAACCTCGCTGGCGATGTTCGCGCTCCTGGCCGCGGGCGTCACCGCGGGACTGCCCGCGATCCTCGCCGTGTACGCCTTCACTGCCATCTCGGTGTCGCTCGCCTACGCGCTGCTGACGCCGATTTTCCCGCCGGAGATGACCGGGCGCGTGATTACCGCATCCAACGTCATGATGTTCGGCACGTCGTTTCTCTTCCAGTGGGGCATCGGCGCCGTGCTGCGGCTTTACCCCGAGGTCGACAGCCGCTACGCCGCCGGCGCCTACGCGACGGCCTTCTGGTCGCTCGCCGCGCTGCAGGCGGCGGCGGTGCTGTGGCTGCTGCCGATGCGCCTGAAGCAGTAGACTGCCAGCCGAGGAGGATTTCGCATGTTCGAGACCACTATCGCCGGCAGCCTGCCCAAGCCGTTCTGGCTCGCCGAAACAGACAAGCTCTGGCCCGCGTGGAAGTCCTCGGGCGCGGACCTGGAAAAAGCCAAGCGCGACGCGACGCTGCTCTGGCTGAAGGAGCAGGAGGACGCGGGCCTGGACATCGTCACCGATGGGGAGCAGTCGCGCCAGCACTTCGTGCACGGCTTTCTCGAAGCCATCGAAGGCATCGACTTCGAGCACAAGGTGAAGATGGGGATCCGGGACAACCGCTACGACGCCATGGTGCCGGTGGTCGTCGGACCGCTGCGACTGAAAGGCCGCGTGCACCAGACCGAGGCGCGCATCGCGCGGGCGCACACGAAAAAGAAATTGAAGATCACCATGCCGGGCCCGATGACCATCGTCGACACCATTGCCGACCGGCACTACGGCGACAAGGTGAAGCTGGCGATGGCGTTCGCGGAACTCCTCAACCAGGAAGCGCGCGGGCTGGAAAAGGACGGCGTGGACGTGATCCAGTTCGACGAGCCGGCGTTCAACGTCTACATGAGCGACGTGAAGAAATGGGGCATCAAGGCGCTCGAGCGCGCCGCCAGGGGCCTCGAGTGCACGACCTGCGTGCACATCTGCTACGGCTACGGCATCAAGGCCAACCTGGACTGGAAGGAAACGCTGGGCGGCGAATGGCGCCAGTACGAGCAGATCTTTCCGGCGCTGGCCAAGAGCAGGATCAAACAGGTGTCGCTCGAGTGCATCCACTCGCACGTGCCGCCGGAGCTGATGAAGCTCCTCAAGGGCAAGGACGTGCTGGTGGGCGTGATCGACGTCGCCTCCGACAAGGTGGAAACGCCGCAGGAAGTCGCGGCGACCATCAAGCGGGCGCTCAAGTACGTGCCGCGCAACCGCCTGTTCCCCTGCACCAACTGCGGCATGGCGCCGATGCGGCGCGAGATCGCGATCGCCAAGCTGAAGGCGCTGGCGGCCGGCGCCGCGCTGGCGAGGAAGCGCTAGCCGGCGAGCCGCGCGCGGCGTTCGCCGCGGAAGTGGATCACCGCGAGGGCGAGCGATGCCGCCTGCAGAGCGGCGCAGAAGTAAAACGGCGCGCCGATGCGCCAGTCTCCCTGGGGCAGGTGCGAAACCATCGCCAGCAGCGGCGCGCCGATCGTCGGGGCGATCACCGCCATCAGGCTGTTCAGGCCGCCCACCGCGCCGAGCGCCTGCCCCTGGTTGCGCGCATCTGCCGCCTGCGAAATGAGGCTCTGGATGGACGCCGCCACCGTGGCGCCGAGCAGGTTGACGAAAATGATCGCGAACATCATCCAACCCTCGGTCGCGGCGCCCCACATCAGGTAGGCGAGGGTCGATGACAGCAGGCCGAGCACCGCCAGGCGGCGCGGGCTGAAGCGCCGGAGCAGGCGACCCAGCAGCAAGCCCTGCACGATCGCCGACACAAGTCCGACCGCAGCAAGCGACCAGCCGTTTTCCAGCGGCCCCCATCCGAACTTGAAGGTCGTGTACAGCACCCAGGTGGTGTAGAGCACGAACTGCGCCAGCCCGCTGCACGCGATCACGGCCACCAGCAGCCCCACCCCCTTGGTCTGCGCCAGGCCGTGCAGCGCGCCGAACGGGTTGAGTGCCTTCCACTCGAAAGCGCGCCGGCGCGCCGGCGGCAGCGATTCGGGCAGCACGAAGTAGCCGTAAGACAGGTTGAGCAGCGCCAGGGTGCCGGCGACGAAAAACGGCAGGCGCAGGTCGATCGCGCCCAGCAGCCCGCCCATCACCGGGCCGAGGATGAAGCCCACGCCGAACATCGCCCCCAGCATGCCGAAGCGCCTGGCGCGCATCTCGGGCGGCGTGATGTCCGCGACGTAGGCATTGGCGACCGAGAGGTTGGCCTGCATCGCACCGCTCACCACCCGCACCGCGATCAGCACCCACATTGCAGTGGCCAGCACGGTGGCGAGGAAACTGAACGCCATGCCGCAGAATCCGAGCAGCAGCACGAGGCGCCGTCCGCGGTTGTCCGAGAGCGCACCGAGAACCGGTGAACTGAAAAAATTCGCCAGGCTGAAGGCGAAGGTCACCGCGCCGTACCAGTAGGCCTGGTCCGCCTGCGAGCCGGTGAATTCGCCGACCATCGCCGGCAGCACGGGAATGATCAGGCCGATCGACATCATGTCGATCAGCGTCGCCAGCATGATGAACGGCATCGCCGCCGAGCGATCCCGGCGCAGCCACGACAACCGGGTCAAGCCCGCCTTCAGTCGGTGTAGCCCGGCAGCTCCCGGTCGAGCACGCGCATCATGGCCTCGAAGAACATGCGCTCACGCTCGATGCGTGAATGGCGGTCGTTCACGGGCGGTGACTGCACCTCGGCCACGATGGCCTCCGAAAGCACTTCGATCGGCTTGCCGGTGCCCAGCGCCAGCACCTGCGCACGGCACACGCGCTCGAGTTTGTAGAGCCGGCGGTAGGCCTGCGCCACCGTGGCACCGGTCACCAGCACGCCGTGGTTTTTCATGAACAGCACGTGCTTGTCCCCGGTCACGCGCGCCAGGCGCTCGCCCTCGTCGAGCGTGTCCGCCGTTCCCGTGTAGGTGTCGTCGTAGGCCACGTGGCCGTGGAAGAAGGCCGCGGTCTGGCTCGCGGGCAGCAGGCGGTTGTCCTTCAGCATGTTGAGCGCCACCGCCCAGGTCTGGTGCGTGTGCATCACCACGCGCGCGCCGCAAATGCGGTGGATGGGCGCGTGGATGCATTGCGCCGAGAGCTCCACCACGCCGTCGCCTTCGAGCGTCTTGCCCGATTCCTCGAACACGATCATGTCGCTCGCCCGCGCCTCGGACCAGTGCAGGCCGAACGGCAGGATCAGGTAGCGGTCGTCCCGTCCGGGCACCGTGACGGTGAAATGGTTGTCGATGCCCTCCTCCAGTTCATCCAGCACGGCGAGGCGGTGCGCGGCGGCGAGGTGGATCCTCGCCTCCCTGATCGGGTCGGCGGCGCGACTGGCGGTGAGCTTGTGGACGGACATGGCGGAACCCTCGGGGAGGATGGCTTCGGCCGCAGTATATTGGCACCGATGGCGAACGGCGAGTCAATCCGGGTGGCGGTGCTCGGCGCGGGCGCGGTGGGCTGCTTCTTCGGCGCCATGCTGGCACGCGCGGGGCACGAGGTGACGCTGATCGGCCGCCCGCTCCATGTCGACGCGTTCAGGGCGCGGGGCCTGCGCTTCGAGGGCCTGACGTTCAACGAGCAGGTCGCGGTCGAGGCGAGCACCGAGGCGTGCGCCGTGCGCAAGTGCCGGCTGATCCTGTTCTGCGTGAAGTCCACCGACACGGAGGACGCCGCCGCGCAGATGGCCCCTTTTCTCGACCCCGGCGCCCTCGTGGTGAACCTGCAGAACGGCGTCGACAACACCGAGCGCATCCAGGCGCGCATCGCGCAGCCGGTGATCCCCGCAGTGGTCTACGTGGCCACCGAAATGGCCGGTCCGGGACATCTCAAACACCATGGCCGCGGCGATCTGGTAATCGGCGACCTTGGCGGCAAGGTGCCGCCCGGCGCGCTGACGCGGGTGAAGGGCTGGTTCGAGGGTGCCGGCGTACCTGTCGCGGTGTCCGACAACGTGGCTGGCGAGCTATGGGCGAAGCTGGTGGTGAATTGCGCCTACAACGCTCTTTCCGCCATCACGCAGCTGCCGTACGGAAAAATGATCGAAGGCCCGGGCATTCGCGACGTCATGCGCGATGTTGTCGAGGAAACACTGGCGCTCGCCAGGGCCAGCGGCGTGATCATGGCATCCGACATGCTCGAGCGGACCTACAAGATCGCCGCAGCCATGCCGACGCAGTTTTCCTCCACCGCGCAGGATCTCGCCCGCGGCAAGCCGACGGAGATCGAGCATCTCAATGGCTTCGTGGTGCGCCGGGGCGCGGCGCTCGGCGTGCCGACGCCCGCGAACCGAGCCCTGACCGCCCTGGTGCGGCTGATCGAGTCGAAGCCGCGCGGCTGAGCGTCGTCAGGTCGGCTGCAGGATGTGGATGACGCGGCTGGCGATCATTTCCTTCACTTTCCCCGCATAGGCCGCCATGTGAGGTGCCGCGGCGTGCGCCTTCAGCGCGTCCATGCTTTCCCACTTCTCGACGACGATGAAAGTGTCGGGGCCGCACTTGGTCTGCATCGGCAGCGCATTCTCCGCATCCACGGTCGCGCCGTATTCGATGCAGCCCTTTTCGGCCCTGACCGCGGCCAGATTGGCGCGGGCGTGCTGCAGGATGTTCTCGCGCATGCCGGGCTTGGCGGTGATGATAGCGATGACATGGATCATTTCGATTTTCCCTCTCAGACGACTTTGGTGAGTTTTTGCAGCGAGCGCATGCCCTTCGGAATGCTCTGGTCCGGATACAGGCGCGGAAATTCGGTGTAGCTCACTTCGCCGACGTAGATGTCGCCGTGCGAATCGACCGCCAGGCCGTGCGGGGCGATGAAGCGGCCCGCCTCCAGTCCGGGGCCCTGCTCGCCGCCGAGCCGCGCAATCAGCTTGCCCTCGGCGTCGACGAAACTCAGGCGCGGCCCGAGGTTGGAATAGTTGCGGTTGATGCTCATCCCCGGCCCGAGCTCGCCGATGATGAACTGCAGCCGCGGCCCGCGGCAGCAATACAGGCCGCAGGGCCGGTGCATGTTGTTCCACTGCGTTTCGTACTTGCCGTTGCCGTCGAACACCTGCACGCGGTGGTTCTCGCGGTCGGCGACGTACACCCAGCCTTCGGCGTCGGTGACGATGTTGTGCACGACATTGAACTGGCCGGGATCGCTGCCCGGCTCGCCCCAGGACTTGAGCAGCTTGCCGTCCGGCGAGTACTTGTGCACTTTCGCGTTGCCGTAGCCGTCGCTGACGTAGATCTCGCCCTCGGGCGAAAGCGCCGTGTGCGTGCAGCGGTGAAAGGGCTTGCCGCTCATGAACGGCGCCGCTTTCCCGGCAACGCCGAGCTCGAGCAGCACCTTGCCCTCGGTGGTGCACTTGCGCACGATGTGGCCGCCGTCGTCGGTGCAATACAGGATGTCGTTGGCGTCGATGTGCAGGCCGTGCGCGCGGGGAAACGTGCCCTCGCCCCAGGAGCGCAGGAACTTGCCGTCGCGGTCGAACACCATCATCGGGTGCTCGCCGCGGTTGAACACGTAGACGCGGTCCTTGCTGTCGCAGGCGACCGCCGCCGCGTCCTTGAGCTCCCAGCCCTCGGGCAGCTGCGCCCAGTTTTCAACCACACGGTAGCGGTGCTCGCCACTTCCCAAGACGATCGACATCAGACGCCCTTTCCGGAAATCACCAGGCCATTGCAAACGCGGGAAAGCATTCGGACTTGGAGCCGCGCGGATCGCAGCCGGCCTCGACGAGCCCCGTGTCCCCGTCGAACGCCGCGCAGGGCACGAAGCCTTCGGTCCAGTCGGGCGCGACGTCCAGATCATGGCCGCGCCGGCGCAGCTCGTCCAGCACCTTGTCGCCGAACCGGGGCTCGATGCGCACGCGGTTCGGCTCCGAGGCGTGCGGCGCGAAGAAGCCCGCGAGCCGCACGAGCATCGGGCACTCGCCGCCGATGGTGTGCATCTGCGGATTGACGAGACCTTCGACGAAGCTGGCCACCACCGCGGCGTCGATGGCGTTGCCGCCTGACTTGAGCACATCCGCACCGGCACTGGCAGAGAGGTTGCTGCTCGAGGCAACCGCGCCGCGCGTGCCCAGAAGCCGCGGGTGGAAAGTCCTGCCCTCCGTGGGGAGGATCCGGTAGGCGCGACTGCTCATAGGGCTTCTGGCCAAATGAGAAAAATGAGGTCTGTCCCCATTTAGAAATGCGCGAGGTCGGCGCGGGTGTAGGGAATCGAGAACGCCGCGTCCGGCGGCATCGGGGGAATCGATTTCTCCCACGCTTCGTATTTCGCACGCAATGCGGCCAGCCGCCCTGGCTCGCGCCTGGCGTAGTTGGCGCGCTCGCGCGCATCCAGCGCGAGGTTGAAGAGGAATTCGCCGTCTTCGCTGGCGAAATACTTCCAGTCGCCCGAGCGCACCGCACGCTGGCTGCGATACTTCATGCGCCAGAACAGATCGCGCGCAAAAGCCGCCTCCGGATTCTCCAGTACCGGGAGCAGGCTGAGGCCGTCAAGCGGATAGTCGGGGTGCGCTTTCGCGCCCGCCGCCTCGAGAAAGGTCGCCACCCAGTCCATGGTGATCGCGTGCTGCGCGGTGACTCCGCCCGGCTTCACGCGCGCGGGCCAGCGCACGACGTAGGGCACGCGGATGCCGCCTTCCAGCAGGTCCATCTTCTTGCCCACCAGCGGCCAGGTGTCGGCGAAACGCTCGCCGCCGTTGTCGCTGGTGAAGACGATGAGCGTGTTCTGCGGGTCGGGCAGCGCGGCGAGCACCTTGCCGATGCCCTCGTCCATATGGTGGATCATCTTCTGGTACACGGCGAGCGAGCCGCCGTCGGTATGCCAGAGCTTCTCGATGCGCTTCGCTTCGGCTTCGTCGGCACGCGTTTCCCAGGGCCAGTGCGGCGCGCTGTAGTGCAGCGACAGGAGGAACGGCTCCCTGCGCTGGCGCGCGACATAGTCCACAGCGCGCGCGGATAGAAGGTCGGTCATGTAGCCCGAACGGTGGATCTCCTTCTCGCCGTCCCACAGGTCGTGCACGCCCGCCGTGTCGCAATGGGTGAAGTAGTCGAAGCCGCCGGACAGGGAGCCGAAGAATTCCTGGTAGCCGCTCTTGAGCGGGTGAAAGTGCGGCGGATAGCCCAGGTGCCACTTGCCGACCAGCGCCGTGGCGTAGCCCGCGTCGCGCAGCAGCGAGGCGAGCGTCGGGTGCGCCGGCGGCAGTCCCAGCACCGGATTGCCGCGCGTGCGGCCCGAGATGGGCTCGTCGGCACCGCCGCGCAGCCGGTGCTGCCAGCGCCCGGTGGCGAGCGCAAAGCGCGTCGGCGAGCAC
>JAABQT010000300.1 GCA_011391295.1 Betaproteobacteria bacterium | reverse complement strand
AGGCCTGCGTCTTCGGTCCGAGATGCAGGTGCAGATCCTTGCCGAGCACCTCTTCGGCGGCCTGCACCACGCCCGTGGCGCCCTGAAACAGGCAGTCGTCGAGCACCACCGCCCCGCCCTCGGCCAGGCGCGGCACGACGTACTGCAGCGCAGTGCGCGTGCTGCCGTAGACGTCGGCATCGAGGTGCGCCAGGCAGAACTGCGCCGCCGGCGGCATCTGCGCCAGCGTGTCCTCGAACCAGCCCGCGCGAATCTCGACGATGGCCTGCAGGCCGAAGCCGGCGCGCAGCCCGGCGACCGCGCCCGCGTCGCTCACCATCATGCCCTGCTTGAACGGCCCGTCGAGCGCGGCGTCGGTGCGCGGCAAGCCCTGGAAACTGTCCAGCAGGTACACGCGCTTGGCGAGGCCGAGGTCGCGGATGCACAACCCGAGGAAGAAACTCAGCCCGCCGCGGAACGCGCCGAACTCGATGCAATCGCCGGGCAGGTGCCGCACTTCGGCGAACCGATCGAAGATCGAGCGCACCTGCGCCTTGATGAGCAGGGTATGCGGTTCGGCAAGCGCATAGTTGCGCTCGAACAGGGCGTCCAGATCCGCCATCAGCCGGCCGCGGCCGCTTTCGCGCCGAGCGCGAGCCGCTCGAACTCCGCCGCCACCAACGGCGCGCTGTACAGGTGCCCCTGCCATTCGTCGCAGCCCACCGCCAGCAGCTGCTGCAGCTGTGCCTCGCTCTCCACGCCCTCGGCCGCAACCTGCAGCCCCAGGCCGTGCGCCATCGCGGCAATGGTCTTGACGATCATCGCGTCGCCGCTGCTGGTACCGAGCTCGCGCAGGAAGCCCCGGTCGATCTTCAACTTGTCGATGGGCAGGCGCCGCAGGTAGGCCAGGCTCGAGTAGCCGGTGCCGAAGTCGTCGATGGCGAGGCGCACGCCCAGCGCGCCGATCTGGCGCAGCGTCTCGATGTTCTCCGGCAGATGCGTCATCAGCACGCGCTCGGTGACTTCGAGCTCGATGCGCCCGGCGGGCAAGCCGTGTGTCGCGAGCGCTTCGCGCAGTCGTGTGACGTAGGCGTCGCCCTGCGCCAACTCGAGCGCCGAGACGTTCAGCGCGAACCAGGGCAGGCCCGGCAGGCTGCGCTGCCAGGCGCCCGCCTGTGACAGGGCATGCTCGAGTGTCCATTCGCCGATGGCACGGATCAGGCCGCTCTCCTCCGCCGCCGGAATGAATTCGTCCGGCCCCAGCAGGCCGCGCCGCGGGTGGTTCCAGCGCACCAGGGCCTCGGCGCCCACGATGCAGCGCTGGCGCACCACCGGCTGCCAGTGCAGCATCAGCTCGCCGCGCGCCAGTGCGCCGCGCAGGTCGCTATCCAGCGTCAAACGCGCCTCGGCGCGCGCGTGCAGTTGCGGCGAGAAGAAGCGCATGCCGTTGCGCCCGCTGTCCTTGGCGTCGTACATGGCGGTGTCGGCGTTCTTCAGCAGCTCGCTGAAATCGCGTCCGTCCTCGGGGTAGATGCTGATGCCGGCGGACGCCGTGACGTTGAGCGTGCGGCCGTCGATCTCGAATGGGCGCTGCAGGATGCCCTGGATGCGTTGCACGACCAGCGCCGCCTCCTGCGCGCCTTTCAGTCCGTCCCACAGCAGCACGAACTCGTCGCCGCCGAGCCGCGCCAGCGTATCCTCGCGGCGCAGCGTGCCCTGCAGGCGCTCGGCCACCGCGCGCAGCAGCGCATCGCCCGCCGCATGGCCGAGCGAGTCGTTCACCAGCTTGAAGCGGTCCAGGTCGAACAGCAGCACCGCCAGCATGCCCCGGCTGCGCGCCGCGGCGAGGATTGACTGCCCGGCACGGTCGGCGAGCAGCGCGCGGTTGGGCAGTCCGGTCAGCGCGTCGCGCGTGGCGAGGTATTGGACGCGTTCCTCGGCATGCTTGCGCGCGCTGACGTCTGCTCCGGTACCACGGTAGCCGACCAGAACCCCGCGCGCGTCCCGCACCGGCATGCCGCTCACCTGCTGCCAGATCACCTTTCCGGACTTGGCGAGGGAGCGGTGCAGCAGATCGCGGAACGGTTGCCCCTCGCGCGCATTGCGCTCGAACCATTCGTGCATTGCGCGCGCCTCGCCCAGAGGCATGAACTCGCGCGGCGTGCGCCCCAGAAGGTCGGCGCGCAAGTGGCCCAGCACCGACTCCACGCGCGCCGACAGGTAGGTATAGCGCCACTGCGCGTCCGTTTCCCAGACATACTCGCCCGACGCCTCGACCACGTCGCGAAAGCGCTGCTCGCGCTCGGCCGCCGAGGCGCGTGCCTTCCTCTGCTCGGTGACGTCGCGCACCACCGACTGCACCACCAGGCGGCCCCGCTCCAGGAACGAGACCGCGGCCGCCTCCACGATCACTTCGCTGCCGTCCCGGCAGCGCAGCTTGCGCTCCTCGAACTCGAGGCGCCCAGGCCCCGCCTGCAGGATCTTCATGCGCTCGGCGAGGCGCGCCTGATCTTCCACGTCGATGAGCTCGGCGATGCTCACGCCCAGCAGCTCGCTCGCCGACGCGGCCTTGACGATGCGCGCCGCCTCGGCATTCGCATACTCGATGATGCCGCCGCTGGAGACCACCACGGCGTCCGGCGCCAGCTCGACCAGCGAACGATAGCGTTCCTCGGCCTCAGTCTGTGCCTGCTCGGCCAGCTTGCGCGCCGTGATGTCGAGGTTGATGCCGGTCATGCGCAGCGCACGGCCGGCGGCGTCGCGTTCGGTAACCCTGCCCCGCGACAGCAGCCATTTCCAGCTGCCATCGGCG
>JAABQT010000299.1 GCA_011391295.1 Betaproteobacteria bacterium | reverse complement strand
CGGCGCCGAACGTACCCGAGCCGCAACCGCAGGTGGCGCGGGCGCCGGCGCAGGCTGAAGCGCCCCGGCCAGCGACGGCCGGCGCTGCCGTTGCACCCCAAACGGGTTTGCTCGGTTGGGTTCTTGGCTGGCTCAAAGCCGACAAGCAGCCCGCGCCTGTGGCACCTGCCGGGACCGACGCCGCGCGCCCGGCGCGCGAGCCGCGGCGCGACTATCAGTCGCGCGATCGCCGCCCTGATCAACGCCATGGCAGCGGCGAACGCCGCGACCACCGGCGCGACCGGCCCCGCGATGAACACCGCGGAGACCGCCGACCGCAGCAAGGCGGCGAACGCCGGCCTGATCAGCGCCCTGGCGGGCAGCCGCAGCGCGACGCGCGCCACCAAGGTGGCGAGCGCCGCCCGGATCAGCAACGCCCGCAGCAACAGCAGCGGCCGCAACAGCCGCAGCAGCAAGGGCCGCGGCCTGTGGGCGATCCGGCCCAGGCCGGGGAGCGCGGAGGCAACGAGCAGCGCCGGGGTCGGCGCGGTGGGCGTGACCGGCAGCGCGAGCGGCGTCCGGACCAGTCGCGCGATCCGAGCGGCCCGTCGATAACGCCCAGCGAGCACAGGCCACGCGCTGAGCAGCCTGTCCAGGAAGCCCAGGGCCCTGTGTTCCATGCCCGGGAACCGGACGAAAGGGAGCTGCGCGCAATGGAACGCCAGATGCACGAGGCGCAAATGCGCGAAGAAGCTCGTGCTCAGAAAGAGGCCGTGCAACAGGTACCTGTGCACCACGAACCGGCGCGTATGGACCCCGTGCAGCCACAGCCTGCTCGGCTGGAACCGGCGCATCTGGAAGCTGTTCGCGCCGAGCCGGCGCCTCAGCCCAGGCCGCAGCCGGAACCCCGGCAACCGCGTGTCAGTCCCCGCGATCTTCTGGAGAGCGCCGGATTGCAGATGGTCGAAACGCGGCCTGATCGGGTGCCGGCACCGGCACCCGAGGCCGAGACGCAGCCGCTCGGCCGTCCGCGACGGGAGCGCGCCAACGCCCCGGTCGAGGAGCAGCCGCTGGTCCAGGTCGAGACCAAGCCGTAATCGTCGTGGAGGGCCCCGCCGGGACCGACCCGGCGGGCCGTGCCTATTCCGAGGCCAGCTCCACCCCGAACACGCGCCTCTTGAGCACCGCCAGCTGGTCGCGCAGCATCGCGGCCTTCTCGAACTCGAGATTCCTGGCACACGAGACCATCGCCTTCTCCAGGCGGCGCAGCTCCTTCGCGGTCTGCTTTTCGCTCATCGCCTCGTAGCGGACTTCGTCCTGCGCCGCCTTGCGCTCAGCGGCCGCGCCTTCGGCGTCGTACACGCCGTCGATCAGATCCTTGATGCGCTTGGTCACGCCTCGGGGCGTGATGCCGCGCTCCGCGTTCCACGCGACCTGCTTGCGCCGGCGGCGCTCGGTTTCGCCGATGGCGCGTCGCATCGAATCGGTCATCACGTCGGCGTACAGGATCGCGCTGCCGTTGAGGTGCCGCGCCGCGCGGCCCATGGTCTGGATCAGTGAGCGCTCGGAACGCAGGAAGCCTTCCTTGTCGGCATCCAGGATCGCCACCAGCGATACTTCGGGCAGGTCGAGACCTTCGCGCAGCAGGTTGATCCCCACCAGCACGTCGAACTCGCCCAGCCGCAGGTCGCGGATGATCTCCACGCGCTCCACCGTTTCCACCTCGGAGTGCAGGTAGCGCACCTTCACGCCGTGCTCCGACAGGTAGTCGGTGAGCTCTTCGGCCATGCGCTTGGTCAGCGTGGTCACCAGTACGCGCTCGTGCTTGTTCACGCGCACGTTGATTTCGGACAGCAGGTCGTCCACCTGGCTGGAGGCCGGCCGCACTTCGACCTGCGGGTCCACCAGTCCGGTCGGCCGCACCACCTGCTCCACGACCTGCGCGGACTTCGTTCGCTCGTACTCGGCCGGCGTGGCGGAGACGAATACCGTCTGGCGCACCACGCCCTCGAACTCGTCGAAGCGCAACGGTCGATTGTCCAGCGCCGAGGGCAGCCGGAAACCGTACTCCACCAGATTTTCCTTGCGCGAGCGGTCGCCCTTGTACATGCCGCCGAGCTGCCCGATGGTGACGTGGCTCTCGTCGATGATCATCAGCGCATCGGACGGCAGGTAGTCGATCAGCGTCGGCGGCGGCTCGCCGGGCTTGCGGCCGGAAAGGTGGCGCGAATAGTTCTCGATGCCCTTGCAGAAACCCAGCTCGGCGAGCATTTCCAGGTCGAAGCGCGTGCGCTGCTCGATGCGCTGTGCCTCGACCAGGCGGCCGGCCTGGTGGAAGAATTCGCTGCGCGCGCGCAATTCCGCCTTGATCGCCTCGACCGCGCGCAGCGTGGTCTCGCGCGGTGTCACGTAGTGGCTCGACGGGTACACGGTGAAGCGCGCCAGCGCGTGCAGCACGCGCCCGGTCAGCGGGTCGAACATCTGCAGCCGCCCGATGGCGTCCTCGCTGAGGGAAATGCGCACCGCATGCTCGGCGTGCTCCGCCGGGAACACGTCGATCACGTCGCCGCGCACGCGGAAGGTGCCGCGGCGGAAGTCGAGTTCGTTCCTCTCATACTGCATCGCCACCAGGCGTGCAATGACGTCACGTTGCGTGCGCTTTTCGCCCTCGCGCAGGTGCAGGATCATGCCGTGGTACTCGGAGGGATCGCCGATGCCGTAGATCGCCGACACGGTGGCCACGATCACCACGTCGCGCCGCTCGAGCAGCGACTTGGTCGCCGACAGCCGCATCTGCTCGATGTGCTCGTTGATCGAGGAGTCCTTCTCGA
>JAABQT010000298.1 GCA_011391295.1 Betaproteobacteria bacterium | reverse complement strand
TCCACGATCACCAGCGCCAGCCCGAGCAGCAGCCACAGGAGGTAGGCATCCATGGCGGGTATTTTGCACGCGAAACGCCCCGGCGCAACCGCGCGCGGAGGGTAGAATTTTCGCCATGCCGGAATCCACCCTGATCTCGGTGTCCGAGGAGCTGGTCGAGCTGGAGGCGAGCGGGCACCTGGCGCCGCCGTTCAGCGCGCGCCACCCGAAGCTCGATGCCGAGATGGGTTATCGCGCGATGCGGCGCCTGCATCAGCACCGGCTGGCGATCGGCTGGAAGGTGCTGGGCCGCAAGATCGGCTTCACCAACCGCGGCATCTGGGAGCGCTACGGCGTGCACGAGCCGATCTGGGGCTTCGTCTACGATCACACGCTGATCCGCGCCGTCGACGACCGCGCCGAGGTGTCGCTCGAGGACCTCGCGCAACCGCGCATCGAGCCCGAGATCTGTTTCGGCCTCAGGGCGCCGCCGCCGCGCTCGCACGATGCGCACGCCATCCTCGCCGCCATCGACTGGGTGGCGCACGGCTGCGAGATCGTGCAATGCTTCCATCCGGGCTGGAAGATGGCGCTGCCCGATTGCACCGCCGCCAACGGCCTGCACGGGCGGCTGGTGCTCGGCACGCAGTTCCCGGTGCGCGACATCCCCGAGCTCGAGGCGCGCCTGCCCGCGGCGCGCGTCGCCCTGCGCCGCGGCGGCAAGACGGTCGAAGAAGGGGTCGGCGCCAACGTGCTCGACAGCCCGCTCTATGCCCTGGCCCACCTGGTCGAGGTGCTCGCGATCCAGCCCCAGTTCGACCAGCTGCACGCCGGAGAGATCGTCACCACCGGCACCTGGACCGACGCCCACCCGGTGAAGCCCGGGGAGACCTGGAGTACCTCCTACACGGGCCTGCCGCTGCCTGGCCTCACGATCACCTTCAGATGAGGCGGCCGCTGGACGGCGTCACGGTGGTGGCGCTGGAGCAGGTGATCGCCGGGCCGTTCTGCACGCGCCAGCTCGCCGAGCTCGGGGCGCGCGTGATCAAGATCGAGCGCCCGGACGTCGGCGACGCCGCGCGCGCCATGGATCACACCGTGCTGGGCTTGTCCTCGCATTTCGTGTGGACCAATCGATCCAAGGAAAGCCTGGCGCTGGACGTGAAGCATCCGCAGGCGCGCGAAATCCTCGAGCGCCTGCTGGCGAAGGCCGACGTGTTCCTGCAGAACCTGGCGCCCGGCGCCGCCGAGCGTCTCGGGCTGGGCGCCGCCGAGTTGCGTGCGCGCCACCCGCGGCTCGTGTGGTGCGGAATTTCCGGCTACGGGCCTTGCGGCCCCTATGCGCAAAAGAAAGCCTACGACCTGCTGGTGCAATGCGAGGCGGGACTGCTCTCGGTGACCGGCTCGCCCGAAGCCCCTGCCAAAGCGGGAATTCCCGTCGCCGACATCGCCGCCGGCATGTACGCGATGTCGTCCATCCTCGCCGCGCTGCTGCGCCGCGAGCGCGAGGGGGTTGGCGCCACGCTGGACATTACGATGTTCGAGGCGCTGGGCGAATGGATGGGCTTCCCCGCGTACTTCAGCGCCTACGGCGGCGAGGCGCCGCCGCGCTCGGGGGCCTATCACGCCACCATCGCCCCCTACGGCCCGTTTCGCGCGGGCGACGGGAAGTCGGTGTTCCTCAGCATCCAGAATGAACGCGAATTCGCACGCTTCTGCGACCAGGTCCTGGTTAACGCAGCGCTGGGGAAGGACCCGAGGTTCTCCTCGAACCCTGCGCGCATGCAGAACCGCGCTGCGTTGCACACGGAGATCGAGCGCGCGTTCGGCACGCTCACGGCCGCGCAGGTGGAACAGCGGCTGCAGGCCGCCGGGATCGCCAACGCGCGCCTGAACACCATGCAGGAATTCTGGGACCACCCGCAGCTTGCCGCGCGCGGGCGCTGGACCGAGGTGGGCTCTCCAGCTGGAGAGCTGCGGGCCATCAAACCACCCTTCAATCTGTCGGACTTTGAACCACGCATGGACCCCGTTCCCGCGTTGGGCGAGCACAGCCGGAGGATCTTGGCGGAACTGGGCTATGCGGCGGACGACATCGAACGACTCGCCGCCAACAAAGCGATCTAGATTTCCCTCAGCACGTCGATGAAGCGCGTGCGGGCGCCCAGCCAGTAGACAGAAAAATCCCGCTGGTCCGCCGTGAGGATCTCCTTCACCCCGGTGCGCGTGGCGAGGAGCACGACGGAAGCGTCGGCGAAGTCCATCGGCTGGTCTGCATATTTCCGCGCCAACTTCTCAACCGCCCTGAAATCGATCGGCATCCGATCGACGATCAGGAGGCCAGCCTGGGCGGCGTCGCCCATCCAGTCCAGGCAGCGTAGCTGTTGCCGGACCGCGAGCAGGGCCAGCGACTCCGTAAGAACGGCTTCGGTGGTCAGAAACCGGCCGCGGTAGTCGCGCAGAAACTCGCGGCAACGGGCGTGAAGAGGGTCCTTCTCGTCGAACAGCCCGATCAGGAAACCGGAATCAACGACGACGCTTCGCACGCACGTGCTCGCGGAATCGCTGCTGGCGCGGCGTGCGCGCAGCCCCCGGCGTGTCCGGCAAGGCGGGCAAAACACCCTCGGCGAGGCTGCCGAGGGTCGGGCCAGCTGTCGCCGCCAGGTATTGGGCGACACTTTGCTTCACCACTTGGCTGCGCGTCTGCCCGGTCTGCGCGCAATGGCGCTCCAGGGTCTTGGCCAGCCCCGGCTCCAGACGGACGGAAAGCAGGCTGCGAGGATTTGTCATACAGATGAGTATACTGTATGACATTGGGCGCGGAAAGGGCTAGGCCT
>JAABQT010000297.1 GCA_011391295.1 Betaproteobacteria bacterium | reverse complement strand
CGCTTGACGCGCTCGTACAGCTCATCGAACAGCGTCGCTTTCCAGGTGTTCCACAGCTTCGGATTCGTGCCGCGCACGTCGGCAACCGTCAGCGCGTAGAGGTAATCGAGGCGGGTCTGGTCGCCGACGTCCCGGGCGAAGCCGTTGATCACCTGCGGGTCGGCGATGTCCTGCTTCTGCGAGGTGAGCGACAACTGCAGGTGGTGGCGCACCAGCCAGGCGACCAGACGCGCGTCATAGGGCGACAGGCCCTGCTCGAGGCAGAAGGCCTCGGCATCCACCGAGCCGAGATCCGAGTGATCGCCGCCGCGCCCCTTGGCGATGTCGTGGAAGATCGCCGCGAGGTAAGCGAGTTCCGGCTTCGGCAGCGAGCGGAAGATCTGCGCCAGCTTCGGGAACTCCTGGTCGTAACGCTCAAGCGCGAAACGGCGCAGGTTGCTGACCACGAACAGCGTGTGCGCGTCGACGGTGTAGGCATGGAACAGGTCGTACTGCATGCGGCCGACGATCCGGCCGAAAGCCGGGATGTAGCGGCCGAGCACGCCATAGAGATTCATGCGCCGCAGTTCGTGCGTGACGCCGGCGGTCGCCCGCAGGATCTCGAGGAACAGCCGGTGATTGCGCGGGTTCTGGCGGAATTCCTCGTCGATCAGCCAGAGGTTCTGGGTCACGAGGCGGATCGTGTTGGCGCGCACGCCGCAGAGCCGCGGGTTCTGCTGCAGCACGACGAACAGCTCGAGCAGCGCGGACGGGTAGCGCGTGAAGACGTCCTCGCCGGTGACCTCGAGGTACTCGTCGCGCTCCTGGAACTGGCGCGACAGCGGCACGGCGGGCGCATCGCGGTCCGCCAGGATCTCCTCGCGGAAGTGCTGCAGCAGCAGTTCGTTGAGCCAGCTCACGAACATCGCGGTGCGGTAGTAGCGCTGCATGAACTGCTCGACCGCGAGCGTATAGGTCGCGTCCTCGTAGCCGAACATGCGCGCGAGCCGGATCTGGTGATCGAACAGCAGCCGGTCCTCGCGGCGCCCGGTCACCAGGTGCAGCGCGAAGCGGATGCGCCAGAGCCAGGACTGGGCCGCCTGGAGCTGCGCGAGTTCGCGCGCGGTCAGGAAGCCGTGCCCGGCGAGCTCCTGCAGCGTCTGTGCGCCGAAGTGCCGCTTGGCGACCCAGCCGATGGTCTGCAGGTCGCGCAACCCGCCCGGGCTCTGCTTGACGTTTGGTTCGAGGTTGTAGGCGGTGTCGTAGAACCGGTGATGGCGCTCGGACTGCTCGCGCAGCTTGGCGTCGAAGAAATCGCGCGACGACCACATCCGGTTCGGCGCGAGGGCATGGCGCATCGCGGTGAAGAGCGCGGGCGGACCGGCGAGCAGGCGCGCCTCGATCAGCGCGGTCGCGACGCCGATATCGGCGAGCGCCTCGCGCTGGCAGTCGTCGATGGTGCGCACGCTATGGCCGGTCTCGAGGCCGATGTCCCACAGGAACGTCAGGAAGCGCTCGAGCGATGCCGTCCATGCCGGCTGCTCGCCCTGCGGCAACAGCACCATCACGTCGACGTCGGAGCAGGGCAGAAGCTCGCCGCGCCCGTAGCCGCCGACGGCCACCAGCGCAACCGAGGCGGCGGCATCCCCCGCGTGCAGGTCCCAGGCGCGCAGTACCAGCGCGTCCACCAGCAGCGCGCGGTCGCGCACCAGGGCCTCGACCGGCTCCTCGGCCTGGAAACGGCGCGCGAGCTCGCGGTCGCCCTCGATCAGTGCCGCCCGGAAATCGCCGACGACGCTGCCCGTTGCCGCGAGGCGGATCCGCAGCGATTCGAGGTAGGCCCAGTTCTCGTGCGGCGCGGCCGGCGCCGGGCCCTCGTTCGCTCTGCTGTGGCTGCTTGGCACCGCTCAGGCCGCGGCGCGGTCGGCGGCGCCGAGTGTCAGCACTTCGAAGCCGTCGGCCGTGACCAGCACGGTGTGCTCCCATTGGGCCGACAGGGAATGATCCTTGGTGACGACCGTCCAGCCGTCGCCGAGCAGCTTCACCTGGCGGCGGCCGGCATTGACCATGGGCTCGACCGTGAAGGTCATGCCCGCGGCCAGCTCGAGACCGGTGCCGGGCAGGCCGTAGTGCAGCACCTGCGGGTCCTCGTGGAATACGCGCCCGATGCCGTGGCCGCAGTACTCCCGGACGATCGAATAGCCCTGGGATTCCACGAATTGCTGGATCGTGTGCCCCAGGTCGCCGAGCCGGCGGCCCGGCGCCACGGTCCGGATGCCGCGCCACATGGCCTCGAAGCCGACGCTGCACAGCCGGCGGGCCTGGACCGAGGGGTCGCCCACCAGGAACATCCGGCTGGTGTCGCCGTGGAAGCCGTCCTTGATGACCGTCACGTCCACATTGACGATGTCGCCGGCCTTCAGGACCCGCTCCCCGGGGATGCCGTGGCAGACGACGTGGTTGACCGAAGTGCAGATCGACTTCGGAAATCCCTTGTAATTCAAGGGGGCAGGGACGGCGCGCTGGACGCTGACGATGAAATCGTGGCAGATCCGGTCCAGTTCGGCGGTCGTGATGCCGGCCACAACCCGGGGCCCGATCATGTCCAGGACGTCGGCGGCAAGGCCCCCGGCGACGCGCATCGCCTGCTGTTCCGCCGGCGACTTGATCGAGACCTGCATATGACTCTTCATGAGCATAGAGTGGGGAGCGCTATCCCGTTGTTTCGACGGGACAAAGATGGTATAAAGCGCGGCGTTTTTTCTCAACCAAATCCACACGCGTATCGTCACGTGCGGCTGGGTGCCGGGCAGAAAAGTCCGGTTGCCGCATGCGGATCC
>JAABQT010000296.1 GCA_011391295.1 Betaproteobacteria bacterium | reverse complement strand
GTCTATTTCGCCTCGCGCGACGGCTGGATTTCCAAGTTCGACCTGTGGAACCTGAAGACCGTCGCCGAGGTGCGCGCCGGCATCAATACGCGCAACGCAGCGGTGTCCGCAGACGGCAAGTACGTGATGGTGGCAAATTACCTGCCGCATACCCTGGTGCTGCTGGACGCGGAACTCGACCTGGTGAAGGTCCTGCCCGCGCCTTCGCGCGTCTCCGCCGTGTACGACGCGGCGCCGCGCCGGAGTTTCATCGTCGCGCTGAAGGACGTGCCCGAACTCTGGGAGATTTCCTACGACCCGCGCGCCGAGCCCATCGCCGCCGGACTGGTGCATGACTACCGCCTCAAGGAAGGCGCGTTCATCCCGGGCTTCCTCAACCCGCGGCGCACGCGGCTCGAGGAGGTGCTGGACGACTTCTTCTTCACGCCCGAGTTCCACCAGCTGGTCGGCACCAGCCGCGACGCCAAGCGCGGCCAGGTGGTGCACCTGGACGTGCGCCGCGCCATCGCCAGCGTCCAGCTTCCCGGCCTGCCGCACCTCGCCTCGGGCATCACCTGGGAGCGGCGCGGCCGGCGCGTGATGGCCACGCCCAACCTGCGTGAGGGCCTGGTGAGCGTGATCGACGTCGCCGACTGGAAAATCATCGCCGAAGTGCCCACGCTCGGTCCCGGCTACTTCCTGCGCAGCCACGAAAACACGCCCTACGCCTGGGTCGACTCGATGATCGGCCCGCGCGGCCGCGACACGCTGCAGGTGATCGACAAGGACACGCTCGAAGTCGTCGCCCGGCTCACGCCCGAGCCGGGCAAGACGCTGGGGCATGTGGAATTCGACCGCACCGGCCGCTACGCCCTCGCCAGCCTGTGGGAGCAGGACGGCGCACTGATCGTGTTCGACGCGCGCACGCTGGCCGAGGTGAAGCGCATCCCGATGCGCAAGCCCGTGGGCAAGTACAACGTGCACAACAAGATCACGCGCTCCGAGGGCACCAGCCCGTGAGCCGGCGCCAGCCGCAGATCAAGGTGCAGGCGTTCCTCGCCAACCTGCCGATGTTCAGCGAGATGCACGGGGCGGATCTGGACCGCATCGCGGCGAGCACCCTGCCGCACTACGCCGAGAAGGGCCAGACCATCTGCCACTGCGGCGACCCCTGCACCGGTTTTCACCTGGTGGTCTACGGCCAGGTCAAGCTCGGCTTCACCTCGCCGCAGGGCGTGGAGAAGGTGGTGGAGATCGTGCGCCCCGGGCAGAGTTTCGGCGAGGCGCTGATGTTCCTCGACGCGCCCTACCTCGTGTTCGCGCAGGCGCTGTCCGACTCGATGCTGCTGCACGTCGCCAAGCAGGCGGTGTTCGACGAGCTGGCGCGCGATCCCGGCTTCGCGCGCCGCATGCTCTCGGGGCTGTCGCGGCGCCTGCACGGGCTGGTGCGCGACGTCGAGGCCTACACCCTGCGTTCCAGCCAAGAGCGCGTCATCGGCTACCTGCTCGCCGAACTGCCCGACGGCGCCAACGGCGATCCTGCCGAGGTGCACCTCAGCGCGGGCAAGAGCGTGATCGCCTCGCGCCTCAACATGACGCCCGAGCACTTCTCGCGCATCCTGCACGAGCTGGGCAACGCCGGCCTGATCGAGATCCACGGCCGCCTGGTGCGCATCCCGGACCTCAAGCGGCTGCGCGGCGACGCCTGAGGACACGGCGGTTTGATTGATGTCCGTCAACCGGGCGGCACGGCTGCCTGCGCCCCGCTCCTAGAATCGGCGCATGGAACTGGTGTGTCCGGCCGGCGGCCTGCCGGCGCTGAAGGCGGCCGTCGACAACGGCGCTGACTGGGTGTATCTCGGCCTGCGCGACGACACCAACGCGCGTAATTTCCCGGGTCTCAACTTCGACGCAGCCGCGCTTGCCGCGGGGCTCGCCTACGCGCACCAGCGCAGCCGCAAGGTGCTGGTGGCGATCAACACCTACCCGCAGGCCGGCAACTGGGCGCGCTGGACCGCGGCGGTGGATCGCGTCGCCGCGCTCGGGGTCGATGCCATCATCGTCGCGGATCCCGGCCTGCTGCGCTACGCGAGCCGCACGCACCCGGCTCTTGAGCTGCACCTGTCGGTGCAGGGCTCGGCGACGAGCTACGAGGCGATCAACTTCTTTCATGAGCATTTCGGCATCAAGCGCGCCGTGCTGCCGCGCGTGCTGTCGCTCGCGCAGGTGGCGCTGGTGGCGCGCCATACGCCGGTCGAGATCGAGGTGTTCGGCTTCGGCGGGCTGTGCGTGATGGTGGAAGGCCGCTGCGCGCTCTCGGCCTACGCCTGCGGCGAGGCGCCGAACCTTTCGGGGGCCTGCTCGCCGGCGCACGCGGTGCGCTGGAAGGAAACGCCAGCCGGCCTGGAATCGCGCCTGAACGGCGTGCTCATCGACCGCTACGCGACGGGCGAGCGCGCCGCCTACCCCACCGTGTGCAAGGGCCGCTACGCGGCGGGCACCGACACTTACTACGCCTTCGAGGAGCCCACCAGCCTCAACACGCTCGAAATGCTGCCGGAATTCGCGCGCATCGGCGTGCGCGCGGTGAAGATCGAGGGACGCCAGCGCAGCCCCGCCTACGTCGCGCAGGTGACCCGAGTCTGGCGCGAGGCGATCGACGCCCAGGAGGCGGGCCGCTTCGCGCCGCGTGCCAAGTGGCAGCAGGCGCTCGCGCGCCACGCCGAAGGCAGCCAGACTACCCTCGGCGCGTTCTCGCGCCCCTGGAAATGAAGCTCGCCCTCGGCCCGCTCCTTTACTACTGGCCGCGCACGACGGTGCTCGGATTCTACGAGGAGGTCG
>JAABQT010000295.1 GCA_011391295.1 Betaproteobacteria bacterium | reverse complement strand
GGCTCGCGGTGGAACCACAGGCGGCTCAGGCCACGCGCCGGCGCTTCGGTGTCGAGGGGCGCTATGCGGTGCTGTGCCCGGGCGCCGAGTACGGGCCGGCCAAGCGCTGGCCGTACTTCAGGGAGCTCGCCGAGCGCCTGGAGCTTCCCGCAGTGATGCTGGGCTCGGCAAGAGAACGCGAGCAGTGCGCTTGCATCAAGGGCAGGAACCTAGCTGGCGAGACCACGCTCGATGAGGCGATCGAACTGCTCGCCGGCGCCGCGCTGGTGATCAGCAATGATTCCGGCCTGATGCACGTTGCCGCGGCGCTCGGCCGACCCCAGGTGGCGCTGTTCGGATCCTCCAGCCCCAGGCACACGCCCCCGCTCTCTGCAAACGCGCGCGTCCTGTGGCTCGGCACCGAATGCAGCCCCTGCTATGCGCGCGTGTGCCCGCTGGGGCATTTCCGCTGCATGAACGACCTGCGCGTGGAGCAGGTGCTGAAGATGCTGGGGACAGACCCCATTTTCCAGAATGAAAATGACGGGAAAATGGGGTCTGTCCCCTCATAGCCCATGCCCGCCCGCATCTTCCCCACCGCGCAGGACGCAGAAGCCGCGTTCTACGAGGCCCTGGAGCGCTCCGACCTCGAGCTGATGATGGCGGTGTGGTCGGAGGACGAGGATATCGTCTGCATTCATCCCGGCGGCGAGCGCCTCGTCGGCCAGGACCAGGTACGCGACAGCTGGCGCCAGATCTTCGCGGCGGGCACGCGCGCGCGGCTGCACGTGACCCGGCAGGTGGCGATCGCGGGGCCGATGGTCGCGGTGCACAGCCTGCATGAGAATTTTTCGGTGCCGGGAGAAAAGCACCCGCTGCAGCCGGTCGTCGCCACCAACGTGTACCTGCGCACCGCGGCCGGCTGGCGCATGATCGCGCACCACGGCTCACCGGCGCCGGGCAGCGCGGAGCCGCCGCCGCCACCGCCGAAGATCCTGCATTGACGCCCTACCAGGCGCCGTGGTGGCTGCCGGGCGGGCACCTGCAGACCATTGCTGCGGCGTTGGCACCGGCGCCGCGCATCGCCTGGCGCCGCGAACGCTGGGACACGCCCGACGGCGATTTCATCGAACTCGATTGGGCCGGCGAGCGCGGGCCGCTGCTCGCGCTGTTTCACGGCCTGGAAGGCGGATCTTCGAGCCAGTACGCGCGCACGCTCGCCGCCGCGGCGCTGCGCATCGGCTGGCGCTGCGTGGTGCCGCATTTCCGCGGCTGCTCGGGGGTGAGCAACCGCCTGCCGCGCGCCTACCACTCCGGCGACAGCGAGGAGCTCGACTGGATCCTGCGCCGGCTGCAGCCGGACTGCGCCGCCGGGGTATCGCTGGGCGGCAATGTCCTGCTCAAATGGCTAGGCGAGCGCGGCGCGGATGCCCGCCTGAGGCGCGCAGTCGCGGTATCCGCTCCGCTCGACCTCGCCGCCGCCGGCGGCGCCCTGGACCGCGGGTTCAACCGGCAGGTCTATACGCGCAGCTTCCTGTCGACGATGAAGCGCAACGCTTTCGCCAAGCTGGCGCGCTTTCCCGGCCTGTTCAACGCGCCGCGCGTGCGCCGCGCCACCACACTCTACGAATTCGACGACGCCGTGACCGCGCCACTGCACGGCTTTCGCGACGCAGACGATTATTGGGCGCGCGCTTCCAGCGCGCCCTGGCTCGAGCACATCAGGGTGCCGACCCTGGTGCTCAACGCGCGCAACGATCCGTTCCTGCCGGAAGCGGCGCTGGTGCGCGCCACGCGCAAGGCGGCGCCGGCCGTGCTGCTAGAATTTCCGCGCGAGGGAGGCCATGTCGGCTTCCCGGGCCGTCGCGGCTGGCTCGCGCACCGCGTCCTGGAATTCCTCTCCACCCCATGAACCTTCCCGCAGAAATCTTCCGCGCCTACGACATCCGCGGCATCGCCGGCAAGACGCTGACGCCGGAAATCGTGCACGCCGTGGGCGGCGCCCTGGGCGCGATGGCGCCGCGCTACGTCGTCGGGCGCGACGGGCGGCATTCGGGCCCCGCGCTGGCGGACGCCCTGGCGCAAGGCATGAACGACGCCGGCGCCGAGGTCATCGATATCGGCATGGCGCCAACGCCGGTGACCTACTTCGCCGCGCATCATCTGGGAAGCGGCAGCTGCGTATCCGTGACCGGCAGCCACAATCCGCCCGACTACAACGGCCTGAAGATGGTGGTCGAAGGCCACACGCTGTCCGGCGAAGAAATCCAGGACCTGCGCCGGCGCATCGAGCAAGGCGCGCCGCCCGCCGGCAAGGGCAAGCGCAGCAGCGTCGGCGTCCTCGATGCCTACCTCGAGCGCGTCGTGGGCGATGTGAAGCTCGCGCGCCCCATGCACATTGCGGTGGACTGCGGCAACGGCGTCGCGGGAATGATTGCGCCGCGCCTGTTCCGGGCTCTGGGCTGCGAAGTCGACGAGCTCTACTGCGACGTCGACGGTTCCTTCCCGAACCACCACCCGGATCCCTCGCAGCCGGAAAACGTCGCCGACCTGATCGTCCGGCTGAAAAAATCTTCGTGTGAACTGGGGCTGGCCTTCGACGGCGATGGCGACCGCCTCGGCGTGGTGACCAAGGACGGCGAGATCATCTTTCCGGACCGTCAGCTGATGCTGTTCGCGGCGGACGTGCTGTCGCGCAACCCGGGCGCCCAGATCATCTACGACGTGAAGTCCACGCGCCTGCTCGCTTCCTGGATCGAGCGTCACGGCGGGCGGCCGCTGATCTGGAAGACCGGGCATTCCTTCATCAAGGCGAAGCTCAAGGAAACCGGCGCGCCCCTCGCCGGAGAGATGTCC
>JAABQT010000294.1 GCA_011391295.1 Betaproteobacteria bacterium | reverse complement strand
ACGCCGTGCAGCCGCCCTTCGTCAGTCACAAGGACGTGGCGAATGCGCAGGGAGATCATGACGAGCGCCGCCTCGTACGCGAGCGCGTGGACGGGGAGCGTGCGCGGCTCGCGCGACATGCGTTCGGTGATGGCGCGGTCGCCCGCGCCCTCGGCGAGGATGCCAACGAGATCGTGAGACGTGATGATTCCCGAGGGGCGCTGCGCGTCGTCGAGCACGACCACCGAGCCGACGCCCTTCGCGCGCATCAGCGCCGCCACCTCCGTGCCCGTGCACGACTCGCCGCAGGTCACCGGCGCTCCGCGCAGCAGCGAGCGCAATGGGCGGGCGAACGTCTGCTGCTCGTCGGCAATGCGCCGTTCCAGGTGAGAGTATCGGCCGGACATGCGCTGGCGCAGCGCTATTCAGTATTGCAGCCGGGCGTAATAGGACTTGCGCGAGGCCTCGAGCGCCTGCCCCAGTGTCAGGACTCCCCGCTGCGCCAGCAGGGGCAGCAGTTTCAGCAGGATTTCCCCCGTCAGCAAAGCGTCGCCGAGTGCGGTGTGGCGGCCCATGACGCTCACGCCCAGTCGCCCCGCAATCGCTTCCAGCGTGTGCTCCTCCAGGCTCGGGTGCGCGACCGCCGAAAGCAGCAGCGTATCGAGGACCGGGTGAGCAAATCGCACCCCGGTGCTCGCCTGCTTCAGTTCGAGAAATCGCATGTCGAATGCGGCGTTGTGCGCGACCAGTACGGTATCCTCGCAGAATCGGTGAAACACGGGCAACACCTCCCCGATCCTCGGCTGACCCTCGAGCGCCGCGGCATCAATGCCGTGCACCCGGGCCGACTGGGGATTGAGCGGCCGCAGCGGATTGACCAGCTGCTCGAAGACTTCGTTGCGCAGCAGTCTGCCATTCACGACGCGGACCGCCCCGATGCTGATGATTTCGTCGCCCGCGGACGGTTCGAGCCCGGTCGTCTCCGTGTCGAAGACCGTGTAACTCAGGGTTGCGAGCCGCGACTCGTTCAGCGCCGTGGCAATGGCGGCGCCGGCGAACAGGTCGAAATCGTAGTACTCCGGCCGGCTCGCGGTGACGCTTCCAGCGCGCGCCGCAACCGGCCCGGGCTCGCCGCTCGGCAGCAGGAACCGGAAGCAGCCGGTTGACGCGCCTGCCGCGCCGCCTTTGTGAAACCAGACCTCGCCGCCGTGCTGGTCAAGCACGTCGCGCACCGAGAGGAGTGAATGTTCCGCCCCTGTCTGCATCGGCTGCGCTTCCCATAGCGACAGCGTTTCGCTCGAAATGATGGCGCCGCTCCAGCCGAGGTCTATCTCGACATGTCCCGCGGCGGCTCGCACGCTCAGCTCGAAGCTGCGCTGGCCGTGTTCCTCGTGCAGGCGCGCCGCCAGGTGCAGCATCGCCTGCACCAGCGCATAGCTATCCGCCCTCACCCAGAGCGCATCGTCCGCGGCCGCGATCATCGCGGATGCGCCGAGCGCGACTTCGATTCGCTGGCGCGCAAATTCGAGCAGATCTGCCGTGCGCATGTCTTCCAGGGTGAGGGCCGCCTTGAGCGCGTCCGCATACTCGTGCAGCGCCGCGTCGATGGTCATCGACAGCGCGCGCGACTCCGCGGCAATGATGTCGATGAACTGCGCCCTTCGCGACGCCTCGATCCCGGGATCTGATGCGAGGTTTTCAGCGGCCGCGCGTATGTTGGCCGTCGGTGCGCGAATGCGCGTGGCGAAGGTCTGCAGCAGCGAGCGCCGCTGCGACTCGTGCTCCAGCTGCCGGGTCACGTCTTCCAGCGCGAGCACCATGCCGGCGAGGCGTGCGCCGGCGTCGAGGAACGGCGCCACCTGCGCCCTGATCAGGCGTCCGCCCGGGATCGGGGCGACCAAGCGCGCGCTCGGCAAGCGCTGGCCGCGGTCCAGGCTGCGCTGCAGTTTCTGCGCCGCGTGCGCGACCTGTCCGCGGTCGAGCAGCGCAAACAATGAACGCCCCAGGCCGACCAGCGGCTGCGGCGCGGACGCACCGGGCGCCGCGAACAGCGCGCGCGCCTGCTCGTTGTAGAGCAGGATGGTGCCTTCCGCATTGCACACCAGTACGCCCTGGGCGAGCTCCGACATCAGGGCCGCGAGGCGGTTGCGCTCCTCCTCGAGTCGCGCGCGCGCCTCGGCGGCGCACGATTCGCTGTCGCGCTCCAGGTCCCGGTAGGCGTCGGCGAGCTCGTTGATCGCGGCGGCGACATCGGCAAGCTGGCCGCCGTATCCTGCCAGCCGCAGACCGGTGTTGGCGCCATGGATCAGGCGCGTGCGCTCGGCGAGCCCCTGCGCGGCAGCGAGATAGCCGCCGTATAACGAATTCACGGCAACGACGCAGCCGAGCAGGAGCAGCAACGCAATGAACAACAGCGCCGGCGCGCGCTGCTCGAGAATGCGCGTCAGCGCCGCCGCATCCCGCTCAGGCAGTCCGGTCGCAAGCAGCACACCGAACGCTGCCAGCATAGCCAGCACGACGCCATACAGGGCTGCGGACCAGACGAGAATCTTCCCCCGCGCGCTCATGCGCCGTCCATGGACCCCCTGTCTCGCAGAAGCTCCCCGATGCACGCTACGAGCTCCGCGTTGGAAAACGGCTTCGTGATATACGCGTCCGCCCCCAGCGAGAGCCCCTTGCTCATCTCGGCCTCGCGCCCCTTCGCCGACAGAATCACGATCCTGACCTTGCTCCATTGCGAATGCTCACGGATGCGCTGGCACACATCGTAGCCGCTTTTCTCCGGCATCATGACGTCAAGCAGCACCAGGTCCGGCACCACAACCTGCATCTGTTGCAAGGCGGCCTCTCCGTCCGA
>JAABQT010000293.1 GCA_011391295.1 Betaproteobacteria bacterium | reverse complement strand
CTACGTGCCGCAGCTGCAAGCCAAGGGCTACAAGGTGTCGTCGCGCACGCCGAGCGAGAACCTGCCCGAGATGATGGAACTGCCCGCGCACCCGTTTTTCTTTGGCGTGCAGTTCCACCCGGAGTTCACCTCCACGCCGCGCGCCGGACATCCGCTGTTCAAGGCTTTCGTGCAGGCGGCGCTGGAGCGGCGTGCCAAAGTGCCGCATGCCGGACCGGGCGGCACCCTGTCAGTGGTCGCGGCGTGAAGCTGTGCGGATTTGAAGCCGGCCTCGACCAGCCGCTGTTCCTGATCGCCGGGCCGTGCGTCGTCGAGTCGCGCGACTTGCAGGTCGAAACCGCGGGCCAGCTCAAGGAAATGTGCGCCCGCCTGGGCCTGTCCTTCATCTTCAAGTCGTCCTACGACAAGGCGAACCGCAGTTCCGGAAAATCGTATCGGGGCCCCGGCATGGACCAGGGCCTTGCCATCCTTGCCGAAGTGAAGCGCCAGGTGGGCGTGCCGGTGCTCACCGACGTCCACGCCGAGGACGAGGTGCAGCCGGCGGCGGCGGTGGTCGACGTGCTGCAGACGCCGGCGTTCCTGTGCCGGCAGACCGATTTCATCCAGGCGGTGGCCGCAGCGGGCAAGCCGGTGAACATCAAGAAGGGCCAGTTCCTTTCGCCGCAGGAGATGAAAAACGTGGTCGACAAGGCACGCGCGGCGAGCGGCAAGGACAACATTCTGGTGTGCGAGCGCGGCTTCGCCTTCGGCTACGGCAACCTGGTCTCCGACATGCGATCCCTCGCGATCATGCGCGCCACCGGCTGCCCGGTGGTGTTCGACGCCACGCACTCCGTGCAGCTGCCCGGGGGGCAGGGAACCTCCTCGGGCGGGCAGCGCGAATTCATCCCGGTGCTGGCGCGCGCCGCGGTGGCAAGCGGCATTTCGGGCCTGTTCATGGAAACGCACCCCAATCCCGGGCAGGCCCTGTCCGACGGACCGAACGCCTGGCCGCTCGGGCTGATGCAACCCCTGCTCGAAACGCTCACGGAGCTCGACCGGCTGGTGAAGAAGTCGGGCTTCGCCGAAAATCAGGTCAAACACTAGCGAAGGCATGCCTATCCCATGAGCTCCATCGTCGACGTCGTCGCGCGCGAGATCCTCGACTCACGCGGCAATCCCACCATCGAGGCGGACGTGCTGCTCGAATCCGGCTCCATGGGCCGCGCCGCAGTGCCCTCGGGCGCATCCACCGGGAGCCGGGAAGCCATCGAACTGCGCGACGGCGACGCCGGCCGCTACGGCGGCAAGGGGGTGCTCAAGGCGGTCGAGCACGTCAATACGGAAATATCGGAAGCCATCGTGGGGCTGGATGCCTCCGAGCAGACCTTCATCGACAGGACGCTGATCGAAATGGACGGCAGCGAGAACAAGTCCCGGCTCGGCGCCAATGCGCTGCTGGCGGTGTCGATGGCCGTGGCGCGGGGCGCGGCGGAGGAGGCGGGGCTGCCGCTGTACCGCTATTTCGGCGGCTCGGGCCCGATGCAGATGCCGGTGCCGATGATGAACGTGATCAATGGCGGCGCGCACGCCAACAACCGCCTGGACATGCAGGAGCTGATGATCGTGCCGCTGGGCGCGCAGTCGTTTCGCGAGGCGCTGCGCTGCGGCTCGGAAGTGTTTCACGCGCTGAAAAAACTGATCGACGCCAAGGGCATGTCGACCGCGGTGGGCGACGAGGGCGGTTTCGCGCCCGACCTGCCGAACCATGCCGCTGCCATCGAGCTCATCCTGCAGGCGGTGGACGAGGCGGGCTACAGCGCGGGCCAGGACGTGGTGCTGGCGCTGGATTGCGCGAGTTCGGAATTCTACAAGGATGGCAGCTACGTGCTGCAAGCCGAGGGTCTCAAACTGAGCGCCGCCGGTTTCTCCGATTACCTCGCCAAGCTCGCCGAACGCTACCCGATCGTGTCCATCGAAGACGGGATGGCGGAGAACGACTGGGAGGGATGGAAGCTGCTCACGGAGCGGCTGGGCCGCAAGCTGCAGCTGGTGGGAGACGACCTGTTCGTCACCAGCACCGGGCTGTTGCGCGAGGGCGTGCGCCAGGGCGTTGCCAACGCGATCCTGATCAAGGTCAACCAGATCGGCACGCTCACCGAGACCTTCGCCGCCATCGAGCTGGCCAAGCGTTCCGGCTACGGCACGGTGATCTCGCACCGCTCGGGCGAGACCGAGGACACGACGATCGCCGACATCGCGGTGGGCACCAACGCGCTGCAGATCAAGACCGGATCGCTGTCGCGTTCGGACCGGGTGGCCAAGTACAACCAGTTGTTGCGCATCGAAGAGGACCTCGGCGACTCGGTCGGTTACCCGGGCCGGGAGGCCTACGCGCGGCTGCGCTGACATGAAAGCACTCGCCGGCCTGCTGGTCGCGCTGATCGTCCTGGTGCAATACCCGCTGTGGCTGGGCAAGGGCGGATGGCTGCGGGTGTGGGACGTGGACCGGCAGGTGGAAACCCAGGTCGCCAGGAACGCGAGTCTCGAAGGCCGCAATGCCGCGCTGGATGCGGAGGTGCGCGACCTGAAGCAGGGCGTGGACGCCCTGGAAGAGCGCGCGCGCTACGAACTGGGCATGGTGCGGCCCGACGAGGTATTCTTCCAGGTGGTCGAACCGAAAAAATAGGGGCCAGCCCCGCTTTTCGGAAGGAGGAGCCATGCAACTGACACCGGACCAGCGCACGCAGTTCGAGCGCGAGGGCTATCTGTTCTTCCCCAGCCTGTTCTGCGCGCAGGAGATCAAGGTGCTGACCGACGAAGTGCCGGCGCTGTACGCGCAGCGCCGCCCAGAGAACGTGCGCGAGAAGACCGG
>JAABQT010000292.1 GCA_011391295.1 Betaproteobacteria bacterium | reverse complement strand
TGTTGAGATCGCCGCCGTCGAAGAACTCCATCACCAGGTAGGCGTTGTCTTCCGAAACGCCGTGGCCGTAGATGCGCGCCACGTGGCGACTGCCGATGCGTTCGATCAGGTTGTATTCCTCGATGAAGCGCGCCAGAGAGCGCTTGTCCTGCGTGATCTCCTTCCTGAGGATCTTGACCACCAGCGGTTCGTCGTCCTTGTCCGTTGAAGCGAGGTAGACGCGCGACATGCCGCCCTCGCCGATCAGCCTGAGCACCTTGATGCCCGGGATTTTCACGCGGGCGCCGAGGACGTGCCCTTCCATGCGCGCCGCAACCTCGGGCGGCACGGTCTTCTCGATCTTGTCGTGCGCCACGTCCCGGATCGCGGTGATCAGGCGGGCCTTGGTGAGTTCCTGCTTGCGCTGGTACTCGTCCGCGCCTGCCTTCATCGCGCGCACGGCGATGATCTCGTTGCCGGCGCCGGTAAGGAAGATGATCGGCGGGCAGTCGGCGCGCTTCTTGAAGTTGATCAGCCACTGCAGCCCGTCGCCGCGCCCCAGCATGTAATCGAGGATGATGACGTCGTAGGCGCCGAGCGCGAATTCAGCTCCCGGCATCTCGCGCTCCAGCGGGTCGTACTCGTCGACGTCGCCCGCCGGCCACTGCTGGCGGATGTAGTGCACCAGCAGGTTGCGCAGGTCCGGATCGTCGTCGATGACCAGCACTCTCATGCCGGCCCCCACGTCGCCTTGACCGCAAATACGGGAATCGACTCGCTCCTGCCGCGCAAGGTCACATCGCCGCGACCTTCGACGCTCTGCGCCGGCACCAGGTGGCGGATGCGCTCGAACACCGGTCCGCAGACCAGAACCTCGCCGGGCGCCGCCATCTCCATCAGGCGCGCCGCCGTATTCACCGGGTTGCCGATGATGGTGTAGCTGGCGTAGTGCGCCGAGCCGACGTTGCCGATGATGGCATCGCCGGCGCAGATACCGACGCCGACCCCCAGCGCCAGGCCATGCTGGTCCTTCCAGGCCGCGGCCACGGGCGCGAAGCGGCCGACCATTTCGAGCGCGGTGCGCCAGGCGCGTTCCGCGGCGTCCGGTTGCGCGAACGGCACGTTGAAACCCACCAGCAGGCTGTCGCCCGCCATGTTGAAGATGGTGCCGTCGTGCAGGTACGCCGCATCGGTGAGGACGCCGAAATATTCATTCAGCATGTGCACCACCGCGCGCACATCTTTTTGCTCGGTGAGCCGGGTGAAACCGCGCAGGTCGGCGAACAGGGCCACCAGACTGGTGCGCTGGGCCCGGCCCTGGAACGGGTCGCCCCCCTCGCCGGCCGCGTCGGCAATGCGGTCCGCCAGCCGCGGCGAGATGTAGCGCGAGAACGCCTTGCGGATCGCGTCCTTGCGCTCCACTTCGGCCGCGAGGCGCCGGCTTTCCAGTTCCTTGCGGGTGTCGTGCAGGCGGCGCAGCGTCTTCACGCGCGCAATCAGCTCCTCGCGCTTCACCGGCTTGGACAGGAAATCGTCGGCGCCGGCCTCGATCCCGCGCACGCGGCTATCACCGTCTTCCAGGGCCGTGACCAGCACCACGGGGATCAGAGCGGTCGCCTCGTCGCCTTTGAGCAGCCGGCACACGTCGAAGCCGCTCGCGCCGGGCATCATGACATCGAGCAGCACCAGATCCGGCGGCGCCTTCTTGATGAGCGACAGCGCAGCCTCGCCATCGCGGGCGCTCTCCACCAGCAAACCCTCGCCCTTGAGCATGCGCGCGAGGAAGGCCACCATATCCGGATCGTCGTCGACCACCAGTACGCGGTACTGCGCCTGCGTGGCCGCCGCCTCACTCATAGACGACCTGAACCTTCGACAGGTAGTGCGCGTACTCGCTGATGCAGGCGTCGATGGCCGGATTGTCGTTGCTTCTGGCGCTGTCCTCGACGCGCTTGCCGATTTCGGAAATCAGGGCGAAGCCGTAGGAGTTGCCGACGCCTTTCATGCGGTGGCCGAGGTGGCGCAGTTGCTCGTAGTCCGTGGCAGAGAGCGCGGCGCGCAGCGCCTCGACTTCTTTCTGCCGGTTTTTGAAGAACACCGGGATCAGGTCGGCGAGATCCCTGGCGACAGTGACGACGTGAACGTTTTCGGTCATTTTCGTCGCGATTATAGGGGGTTTGGCCGGGCGCCTGACGCGTCGGAATGTGAAAGGCAGTCAGAGAGTTATGCAGCTTAATGGAAGTCGCGCGATTGCGCCTGGAGGCGGCCCAGCAACGCGCTGTGATCGAACAGGCGCCGTGCGATCAGGTGCACGACTTCCCCGTCGCGCTCGATGCCTCCTTCGACCGCCAGCAGGCGCGCGCCCAGCAGCTCGCGCCGCTGCCGTTCGATCAGGTCGCGCCACACCACCACGTTGACGCTGCCGGTCTCGTCCTCCAGGGTCAGGAACATCACGCCGCTGGCCGTCTCCGGACGCTGGCGGCAGGTCACCAGCCCGGCGGCGCGGGCCCGGCTGCCATGCGGGCGAGCGTGCAGCGCCGCTGCCGTCAGCAGGCCAAGGCTCCGCAGGCGTTGGCGCAATAGCGCGAGCGGATGGCGCCCCAGGCTCAGACCGAGGCTCGCATAATCGGCGACGATGTCCTCGCCCTCGCCCGGCGGCGGGAGTTGCAGCGCCGGCTCGTCGAGCCGCGCCTGCCGCAGCACGCCAGTGGCCTGCGGCACGCCTGCCGCCGCCCAATGCGCCTGGCGCCGGTGCCCGGCGAGCGCGGCGAGCGCGCCACCTGACGCCAGGCACCCGAGGTCACGCCGGTCAAGGCAGGCGCGGCGGGCCAGATCCTCGACCGAAACGAACGGCCCCGGTATGCGTGCCGCGACCACCCGGT
>JAABQT010000291.1 GCA_011391295.1 Betaproteobacteria bacterium | reverse complement strand
AGCACCGGGAGCGCCACCAATACCGCGACCAGCACCGCCGCCTTGGGGATCGCAGTCCAGGTGCCTGGATCCCGCCAGTTGGTGGCCTTGAAGTCTTCCGCAATCTGCTTGAAGTCGATCGCCATCGCCATGGTTCAGCCCTTCTTGGCCGGCGCCTTGGCCGGCGCCTTGGCGGCGTCCGTGAGCTGGGCGCGCTTGAGCTGCAGCGTCAGGTTGAATTCGGACAGGCGCTTCTTGTTCACCGTGCTCGCCTTGATCTCGATCAGCTTGGGACTGGCGAGCCAGGGCGAGGACTCGACATTGCGCATCAGCGTCGACACGCGCGCATTGGATTGGGCATAGCCATGCACGTTCACGGCAAGTCCGCGTTGCGTCATCGTGGTCAGGTACACGCCCTCGGGCATCTGCCGCACCAACTGGTCCAGCAGGTGCACGGTCTGCGCCCGGTCCGCTTGCAGCGTTTCTATGATCTGCTTGCGCGCCAGCAGCGCGGCGATCTCATCCTTCAGCTTCTTGATTTCCGCGATTTCCTTGTCCAGCTTGGAGATCTCGGATTTGAGGAACACGTTGCGCTGATCCTGGGTCGAGATCAGGCCGCTGACGTACAGATAGCCCGCGCCGACGATCACCGCGCCCAGTGCCGCGGTAAGCCCGCCCAGCACGGCGAAGTGCTGGCGCCCGCGCTTGCGCCGCTCCTCGCGGTGCGGCAGCAGGTTGATGCGCACGCTCATGGGTCAAACCTGCGCATTGCCAGTCCGCAAGCCACGATCAGCGACGGGGCGTCCACCATGAGTTTCTTCAGCGCGACGCGCGGCGAAGCCTGCATCGCGGCGAAGGGATTGGCCACCATCGCCGGCACCTGGGTGCGCGTCTGCACCACCTCGTCCATTCCCGGGATTACCGCCGAGCCGCCGGCAAGCAGGATCTGCTCGATGCTGTGGTACTGGCTGGAGGAGAAGAAGAACTGCAGCGCCCGCTGCACCTCGACCGACAGGTTCTCCATGAAGGGGCGCAGCACTTCGGCCTCGAAATCGTCCGGCAGGCCGCCGGTGCGCTTGGCGTTCTCGGCCTCTTCGACGCTCATGCCGTAGCGCGCGACGATATCCTGGGTCAGCTGGCTGCCGCCGAACGCCTGCTCGCGCGTGTAGATCGACTGGTCGTTGCGCATCACGCTGACGTTCATCACGTTGGCGCCGATGTCGACGATGGCGACGTTCATGTCCTTGCCCCCGCCGGGGAGCTGCTTGATCACCAGCCCGAGCGCCGCCTGCTGGGCGAAGGACTCGATGTCCATCACCGCCGCCTTGAGCCCCGCGGATTCCGCCACCGCAACCCGGTCTTCGACCTTTTCCTTGCGCGTGGCTGCAATCATCACTTCCTGCTCATCCGCGGAGGTCGGCGACGGGCCCACGACCTGGAAGTCGAGATTTACTTCCTCCAGCGCGAATGGGATGTACTGGTTGGCCTCGGATTCGACCTGGCTTTCGAGTTCGTTCTCGCGCAGGCTGGCTGGCACGATGATCTTCTTGGTGATCACCGCGCCGGTGGGCACCGCCATCGCGACGTGCTTGGAGCGCGTGCCCAGGCGCTTGTAGCCACGCTTGACCGCCTCCACCACCATCTCCAGATTGCTAATGTTGCCGTCGACCGTCGCGTCGCGCGGCAGCGGCTCGATCACGTAGCGCTCCACGCGATACGCGCCCTTGCCCGCCTCGACGATCTCGAGCATCTTCACCGACGATGAGCTGATGTCCAGCCCGAACAGCGGCGGTGCCTTCGGGCTGAAGATGTCCAGTTGCATCGTTATTTCCCTTTTTGTATCGACCCTTAGGGACGATACGTAGAATTTGCGTTAAATGCTAGCAACAACTCCCCTCTGTGTCTAGCGAATCCGTCACCGGCGGGGAAGGCTATAATGCCTGCGATTTCCCGCCCGGCGCAACTGCCGCGGCACCAATGCCGCCCCAGTTGTCAAAACCCTTGATGTGGCTTCGTTTTTTGACGTTCCCGCTGGCCCTGATCGGGGGTCTGATCGCGGCCGCGCTGTGCCTGCTCGGGCTGGTAATCGCCCTCGCCTATCCAAACCTGCCGTCGCTGGATACGCTGACCGATTACCACCCCAAGGTACCGCTGCGCGTCTATACGGTGGAAGGCGTGCTGATCGGCGAATTCGGCGAGGAACGCCGGGTGCTGGTGGATATCAAGCAGGTCCCGCCCGCGCTCACCAATGCCATCATTGCCGCGGAGGACGAGCGCTTCTACCAGCATGCGGGCATCGACTACCTGGGCGTGGCGCGCGCGGCCTACGCCAACCTGGTCACCGGCGGGCGCCGGCAGGGCGCGAGCACCATCACCATGCAGGTGGCGCGCAACTTCTTCCTGTCCTCGGAGAAGACGCTCACCCGCAAGCTGTATGAGGTGCTGCTCGCCCTGAAGATCGAGCACAGCCTGGGCAAGGACCAGATCCTCGGGCTGTACATCAATCAGATCTACCTCGGGCAACGCGCCTACGGATTCGCCTCGGCGTCGCAGATCTATTTCGGCAAGCCGCTCGACGAGCTCAACCTGGCCGAGGCGGCGATGCTCGCGGCGCTGCCCAAGGCGCCCTCCAGCTACAACCCGGTCGCCAATCCCCAGCGCGCCAAGCAGAGGCAGCAGTACGTGCTGCGCCGCATGCGGGAGCTGGGCTACATCGGGGAGGAAGACTATGAGAAAGCCGTGAAGGCCCCGATCATCACTCGCAGGGTGGCGGACAGCTATGCCGTGCGCGCGGAATACATGGCCGAGATGGTGCGCCAGGCGGTCTACGAGCAGTATCCCGACGACGCCTACAGCCGCGGCTTCCGCGTTTACACCACGATCCG